>CALJKQ010000098.1 GCA_937973565.1 uncultured Saprospiraceae bacterium
CAGAGGATCGGATAAATGTTTTGACACGCTTATTCAAGACCTTCATATAACAGATCTGCCTTACAATGCAGATTTTATATATGACATCAAAGCATGTAATCCTGATGGTAGTATTTCGGTTATTCTTACGGATTCTTCCTACACAGATGATCCGGGTGCGTTCTCTACGGAATGGAATTGGAAATTGACACAGGATGGGGTAGAACAAACATCTACAACAAATCCAGCCATCTTCACCATACAACCAGCAGATTTTGATGTGGAATTGGATGTAAAAGCCTCCAATGCCTGTTCCGGAAGTTTATCAGAATCTGTAAGGTACGACACCAAAATTCTTGAATCAGATTTCAAATTAGAGCTTGCCGGTTGTGATGAAAACAACAAATTAAAAGTAAAGCTCATTGATCTCAGTCAATCCCTCAATGACAACTATATAGTGACATCAAGTGACTGGTCCGTAAGATCGGGGGCTTCCACGAATAATTTTTCCGGCGATACCGTAGAAATTATTTTGGAAAGGCTGGACTTTGAAGTGGAACTCAATATCAATACAGATAAATTTTGCAGGTCACAAACCGTAAAATCGTTTACTATTTCTGATTTTGTACCGGCTGCCGATTTTTTATTTGAACTCTCCGGCTGCGATCAGGAAAATGCTGCCATCATTCGATTTACCGAGCAGGCTGATGATAATTTGCCTTATTCATCCATCAGCAATTTTAGCTGGACCTATGACACAGGAAATGGCACAGGTAAAATGCTGGATCTGGTTCGCAATTTGAAAGACAGTTTTGACATGAAACTGAAACTGACATTTGCCAACAACTGTACTTCAGAAATTACCAAACCCATAGATATCGATGAGCTGAGACCCAAATTGGGCTATAATTATTTGGCCGAAGATTGCCCCACTGACTCAACGGTAGCTTTGAAATTCAATTACAATGATGACTTTTCAAAGAATTTAAACAACGATGGTATAAAATGGAATATTGGCAATATCACTAATATCCAGTCATTCAATGGTACGATAATCCTGGTCAATGTGCCAAAGGATAGTACCATTTATACTTCCCTAAACACCCAATTTGAAAATGGCTGTCGGGATACCATTGAAGCACAATTCATTCCGGGTCCTTATGCTACCTTGCATATTATAGCTGATTCTTTGGTTTTGTGCCCGGGAGAGACCAAACAATTATTGGAAAATGTAAATACCAATTTTGATTATTTCTGGTCGCCACAGCTGGGACTGGATCTGACAGATCCTACAAAGCCAATCCTTACGGCTGTTGAAGACAAAGTTTATTCTGTCACAGTTACGGATGGCTTGTGTCTTGTGACCGGTAAAATAAAAGTAGATGTATTGGAAACCATCAATCTGGGCATCGAGGGGGAAAACTTCACCTGTGATGGTAAAGTAAATTTAACTGCCATCGGAGGGGTAGGGCCTGGTCAATACATTTGGTCCGATCAACCCGGTTTTGGAAATGAAATTGCCAGTGGAGCCCAACTAAACACTACATTTACTGACAACGTAAAAACCTATTATGTAAGGTTCAAAGGCGACGTATGTAGTGCCGAACCTGCACAAATCGTAATCAGGAATGAAAGTCCCAAACTAGAGATCATTGGTCCATTTGAATTTTGTATTGGAGATACCATAAAAACAAACAACGTTATCAATTCAGATCCCACCCATGTAAACACCATTACCTGGAAGCCGGACCCACACCTCATCAGTATCAACGATGGATATAAAATTACTGTGGGCACACTTGGACCCAACGACAAAGATTTTACCCTTTTCCTGAATGCCACCAATCAATTTGGTTGTGCTATCAATGATTCACTCCCATTCAAAATCATCGAAAATCCCATTGTGGATTTCAACTTCGATGTCAAGAGTTGTGATACCTTCGATGTTTGCTTTCAACTCAATGGCAATATTTTCGGCTTTCCCCGATGGGATTTTGGCGATCCACCCTCCGGCCCAAAGAACAATTCAATTTTGAAAGCAGATTGCCACACCTATCCGGGGCCCGGAGATTACATCATTAAACTTATCAACTTAAGCGAAAAGTGTCCATTCAAGGATGTAACAGATACCTTAACCCTTAATGCGAGCTACCCGGTATTTGATGGCAATGAAGTGGAAAATTGTTTCAACACACCCTATACCCTGAACTTACCTCAAGCTGCTCAGGGCCTGGATTTTGTATGGCTCAACAGTGATGGTACATTTTTGAGTTCAGAAGCCAATCCAACCGTAAATATATCCAGGGATACATTCTACCTGCTGGAAGTTAAAGATGCCAATGGCTGTCCTTTCAAGGATACTATATTCATAAAAGCATTTGAATTTGATTTCACCCTGGATGCCCGTGATACTGTGTGTACTACCGGTCAATATCCCATCAGCGTTGTAACCGGACAATCGGTTAATTTCACTTATCAGTGGTCTCCGGTTAATGGCATCGTTAGTGGACAAAACACACCCAGCATAATCGCTGATGTAGCCAAGAGTGGTAGTTATCAGGTAACATTGACCCACCCAACACTGGGTTGTAAACAAGAAAAAAGCATCACTTTCAATAAGTTCGAATTTCAATATCAACTTCAAACACCCCCTATTTTCTGTCTAAATCAAAATGCTACAGCCAACATTGTAGTAAGTGGAGATGCTGCTTATATTTATGATTGGCAACCTTCATCTGCCATTATCAGTGGTGGTAACACACCTACGGCAACATTAAATATAACCGGGGAACAGGAGTTTTTTGTCAACGTGGTGCACCCGACTTTGGGTTGTCGATTGAGAGACAGCTTCACAGTTGAACCTAGTTTTCTGACCCTGGAGTTGGAAGCAAGTCCTAATACAACAGTACCTAAGGGCCAAACCGTTGAGCTTACGATTGTTGACCCTGTTGCGGGATGGTCTTATGTCTGGTCCAATGGCGCCACCGGAACAAAACAAAAGGTGGTCATTAACGATCCTACAGATTTTGTAGTAACGGCGACGGATGCCAATGGCTGTACGGGTACAGCCAGCATCAGAATTGATATCAGACCACCACAGTGTGCTGATGATGTATTTATTCCTACTGCATTTTCACCCAATGGAGATGATGCCAATGACGTGCTGATGGTAAGGAGTAACTACATCACTGAAATGGAATTGATTATCTACAATCGATGGGGCCAGGAGGTTTTTGCCACCAAAGATCAAGCCATCGGCTGGAATGGCAGACTGAATGGAGAGGAATTGTCACCCGATGTTTATGCCTATTGGCTGAAAGCCCGATGCCAGGATGGTGAAGAAATTATAAAACGGGGCAATGTATCTCTGTTAAGATAAAAAAGGGGCACAAGCCCCTTTTTTTTTAGGCCTTTGGATGGATACAAAAAAGTAATCTATCCCCAGTGTAAGGTAGCATGCTTCTAAATCCATTAAAAGGAATATTGAAAACCTCAGAAAGCCAATTTCAAAAAATTATTGAGCATTTCTTTGCCGTATTCCGTCATAATGGATTCGGGGTGAAACTGCACTCCAAAGATCGGTAGGGTAGCGTGCTCGAAAGCCATGATCTCACCTGCTTCATCCATTGCGGTTACGATCAATTCAGCCGGAAAACCTTCATGTTCAATCACCCAGGAATGATATCGTCCTACTTTAAACTGGTCGGGAAGTCCCTGGAAAAGGGTAGAGCACACCCCATTTGATTGGTGGATACGGGTTTTTCTTCCATGAAAAACATTCGTGAGATTATTTAAGCCTGCACCAAAATGTTCTCCCAATGCCTGGTGTCCAAGGCAAACACCTAACATGGGTATCTTTCCTGCATATTTTGAAATGACTGCCTTCAATTGACCAGCTTCAGCCGGTATGCCGGGACCCGGCGACAAAATGATATGGCTGGATCGATCCAAAATTGTTTCATCTATCATGTCATTGCGCATAACGATGGGGACTTTTCCGGTAAGCTCTCTGACCAACTGCACCAGGTTGTAGGTAAAAGAATCGTAATTGTCAATGATGGCGACCATGAGGGTTGTTTTCTATCCGTTACCGGAAACTTAAAGGATTGAGTAAAAGGTGGATTTTTAAATACATTTTTTAATTACTTGTAAAGAACAAACAAAATCGGCTTGCCAGGGATGCCGACAAGCCGATTTTATTTTTGAATTTGATTTTGGCCGCCTCTTAATCTACAGAGTTGAAAAGAATTTGCCACCTCCAATTTCTATTAAATAACATTTTAAACAATCTCATTCTATGTTGCAAAGTAATAACCAAAACAGTTCATGGCGCAAGGTTTTGGAAACATTTTTTATTATTTAATATTAAATACCTTGTAAATCAGTTTTTTATATATTTTTGCCATGTTTCTCATTGCGAGAGATGTTTTCCAGGTCCCAGCTAACCTTTGCTTTGAAGGCTTGTTTCCGTTCAGAGCAATCCATTTTGGAGCAGATGGCACAGGAATAGGGTAGACAACCATCCGTATGCACAAAGAGCTCTACAGTGCTTCCAAAGTGGGCTCTGACCGCACTTTCAAGCGCTTCCACTTCATTGTGAGCCTCGTGAACATTGAAATACCAGGGCACTGTAAGATGACAATCCAGGTGCAGCAGGCTGCCATACTTGATAATCCGCAGATTATGCAGATCAACCCAGTTTTCTCTGCGGTGGTTTTCAAGGTAAAGAATGACTTGTTTGAGCAGGGCTTCGTCTGCTTCGTCCAGAATTCCTCCCAATGCATCCCGGAGGATGGTGTAACCAGTATATACCAGAAAAACGCAAAAAGCCATAGCCAGCAGGTTGTCCAATAACCACCAATGGGTAAAAAATAAGACGATTAAGCCTCCAAACATGGCCAAAGTTGAATACGCATCGGCCCGTAAATGTTTGCCGGTGGCAATAAGCTGCTGAGAACCAATGTTTTTACCACGGTTTATGCTGTAAATACCAGCAAAATAGTTGAGACCACCGGAAATCGCTACGAGTACCAAACCCAAATCCATTTTATTTACCGGCCTGGGATTGCCCAGTGTATGGTAGCTTTCATAAAAGATGATAATACCCGTAATCGCAATCAAAAATCCTTCAAATGAGGCCGACAAAAACTCAATTTTTCCGTGGCCATACGGGTGGTTTTTATCTTTGGGCAACATGGCGTACCAAAGCGCCGCCAAACCCGCCACAGAACCCACAATATTGATAATGGATTCCAGACCGTCAGTAAGAATGGCCAGTGATCCGGTAAGGTACCAGGCCAGCATTTTCAGGAAAAATTGAAACACAGAAAAAGCCAGAACTTTTTGCTGGATTTTAAACGACTCCAATGATTTTGATTTGGAAGCAAGATAAGGCTAAAATGGTGAAAATGTAGCAATGGGGGCAATGTAGCAAAGGTGAATAAACACATTAAGAAGAAATCAAATATGAGATTTCAACAAAATATCCATATATTCATTATCCTATAATTAATATTATGTTAAATAGACATTTTTAACTTACCTATTGATTACCAATCGTGAACATATTATTGAAAATACTAATATAATGAAATCCCTCTCCTACATTCCAAGGTAACGAACCCAGGACTTAAATGTACCGTCGTCCCATTCCAACATGCGGTATGCGGGTTTGTAATGATCCGGTGTAAACTCCAAAGTCTTATCGCTTATTTGCACAAAAGTAGATGGTGTAATGTACACGCTGACATTTTCGTATTCAATAACGCGTTCTGTATGATAGTGTCCGGTGAATATCCTAAACCGCTG
This sequence comes from uncultured Saprospiraceae bacterium, assembly GCA_937973565.1. Classification (GTDB taxonomy): domain Bacteria; phylum Bacteroidota; class Bacteroidia; order Chitinophagales; family Saprospiraceae; genus JADKBO01. The sequence continues at coordinate 5,788 of CALJKQ010000098.1, forward strand.
GTTTACGCCCAGCAATACATCCAGGAAGGAAGTTCTTTGCTGCATGGCATACTTTGTATCCATATGTGGAATGCCGGAAAGAAATGGCGGATAATGCATGAAAATGGCAGCGATATCTTCTTTGATCTCTTCTTTTAACCATTCCAGCTGTTCATCATCCACTTTCCCGTAAATGGTATTCAGAAATAAAAATTTGAAATTTTCAACGCGATAAGTAAAATATAATTTAGTGCCCTGAACATCACCAAAAACATCCGCCATCATGGAAGCATCATCATGGTTACCCCCAATTACACGATAGGGTACTCCCCTACTTTGCAATTGTTCTTTAATCCATTGATATACATTTATTTGTAAATCGTTGTGTCCAAGATCCCCTGTAAGGACCACAAGGTCCGGCCGGTATTCCATACCTGATTCAAGAATCGCAGAAAAGTTGTCAGTTACGTTAACTTGATTGGTTAATTCAAATAACTTATTCATATGTATATCAGTTATTTGTAATATTTTCATTAATGCAATACTTTATGCTTTAATTGCTTCCAAAACGATGTCAACTACATCTTCAGCAAAAGGCTTGGTAAAGTAATCTCCATCAGAGCCAAAAGGCGTCCTGTTGGGTTTTGCTGTCAAACAAAGGGGCTGTGCATCCAGGTATCGGTATCCACCCTGAATGTTGATGATTTCATTGAGCATAAAGGCAGTAGCGCCTCCAGGCACATCTTCATCGATAAATATGATGCGATTGGTCTTTTTCAAACTAGCCAAAATAATACCTTCGAGGTCAAATGGCATAAGTGTTTGTGCATCAATGATTTCTGCTGAAATATCGTACGCTTTTAGCAATTCATCAGCTCTCAGCACTTCTCTCAGACATGATCCGTAACTCACCAGGGTAATATCGCTTCCTTCCACCATGATTTCGGGTCTACCTAAAGGTACTGTAAATGTCTCCAGGTTGGAAGGAACGCGCTCTTTGAGTCGGTAACCATTAAGTGATTCCACTACAAGCGCCGGATCATCGGCTTTCAAAAGCGTGTTGTACATCCCGGCTGCCTGTGTCATATTACGAGGCACACACAGGTACATACCTTTTAAGGAGTTGATCAGCATGCCCATTGGACTACCAGCATGCCAGATACCTTCCAGTCGGTGTCCTCTGGATCGGATAATTGCCGGTGCCTTTTGAATGCCGTTGGAGCGGTATCTCAAGGTTGCCAAATCATCTGTAAGGGGTGAAAAAGCATAAGTGAGGTAATCCAGATATTGAATTTCAGCAATAGGCCGGAAACCACGCATGGCAGTACCGATGGCCTGTCCAATGATGGTCCATTCCCGGATACCGGCATCGAAGATTCTATTTTCACCATATTTTTCCTGTAAACCGGCAAAGCCCTGGTTTACATCACCAATTTTGCCTACATCTTCGCCAAAGGCAATCAAATGATCATTTTTGGAAAAAGCCTGATCAAAAAAGCGATTTAGAATTTGAAAGCCAGGCACTTCCTCTGCATCCGGTGCATATTGGGCTTTAATTTCCGGTACATTCAATGCGGAATGTTCTCCTTCAGCATACAAGTGACTTTGGTACCTGGCAATCCCCTCTTTATTGTATTTTTCAACGAATTGGGCCAATTCTACAACTTCATGACCCGTAGCCTGAACTCTATGGTACATTTTTCTGGCCAGGTGTACCAGTTCTGAATAAACCGGATTGACGGAAGCTGCCAACTCTTCTTTTTCTTTTTGAATTATAGCTGAAAGTCCCATTTGATCCAATTTTTGGATGAGGATGGACAGCTGATTTTGCATTTCTTTGATGGGCTTGGAATACTGCAGCCAGGCCTCATTTTTTTCAGCACGTGCATATTCTTTGGCATCGTTGGTAAGTTGGTCCAACTCATCAATCGTGATAATGGCATTGGAGACCATCCATTCTCCCATTTTCGCAATGCAGTCAAACTCTTTTTCCCACTCCAATCTGGCTTTCGACTTGTAGCGCTCATGAGAACCGGAAGTAGAGTGTCCCTGCGGCTGGGTTACATCTGTAATATGGATCAATGCCGGTTTGTGGTTTTTCCTGGCCAGTTTGGTAGCTGCATCGAAAACGGCACACATTTCTGCATAATCCCATGCTTTGGCTGTATAGATATAAATGCCTTCACCCGAGTCATCAATGAGAAAGCCTTCCATGGCTTTGGAAATTGAAGCCTTGACGGTCTGAAGTTCCACAGGCACAGAAATGCCGTACCCATCATCCCAAACGGCTACTACCAGCGGTACACTCATAACGGCTGCTGCGTTCATGGTTTCCCAAAATGCACCTTCAGAAGTGGAAGCATCACCGATGGTACAAAAACTCACCTCATTTCCTTTGTCTGTAAACAAGGCAGCATCTTTGATATCCAACTTTTTGTATAAAGAACTGGCCAGTGCAAGGCCCAGACCTCTTGCCATTTGGCCTCCTGTGCAGGAAATGTCACTGCTGGAGTTGTATTGATCCATGCTATTGATCCACTCCCCTTTGCTATTGATACTGGGGGTAGCAAAGTGACTATTCATCTGCCTGCCACCAGAAAAAGGATCATTTTCGACATCAGCATACAACTGTGCAAAAAAGTCTTTTACACTGCAGATGCCCAAGGCCATAACCAATGTCTGATCTCTGTAGTAGCCCGACCTCCAATCACCTTTTTCAAAAGCTTTCGCCATTGCGATTTGGGCAACTTCCTTGCCGTCACCCACGATGCCAAACTTGGCTTTACCCGTCAGCACTTCTTTTCTGCCGATCACGCTGCATTCTCTGCTTACCACAGCCAGCCAATAATCGTATACTACTTGTTTTTTGAATTGGTGAAATTCGGAAGATTCAGTTAGCGCAGGTACAATGTGGGTTAGGTCACGTTGTATCATATGAGGTTGGATTTGCTGCAAAGATACGAAATATTAGTTTCTTTTGCCCTACATTAACAACGGCTATTCGAAATTATATTTGCTCTGGCACGCAATTTGGTGATTATCATTGTGAAAATTTGGCTAAATCAGCTTAACACAATATTAACAGCAAGAGGCTGAAACTTTCTGGTGTTATATCCGTGTTTTCATTATATCTTTGTACAAAATAATCTATCCAAAAAATGAGAAAATTTTTCTTTTTATTGACAATTCTGTTTACAGGTCTCGTAGCTCAGGCGCAAGTTGAAGTTAAACCAACAGTTCCGGTTACTGGGGCAGATGCTGCAGCGGCTCCTCCGACCAAAGCCGTGATGACTTTTACTGATGGCAATTATGACACTGACTGTGATTATGGTACAGTTGACTACAATGGCGAGCCTCTAAGGGTAGTGAAATTCAAGAATACCGGTACAGAACCATTGATCATCAAAAATGCTCGTGGTAGCTGCGGATGTACAGTTCCTAACTGGCCAAAAGAACCAATTCTTCCGGGAGAAGAAGGTCAGATCGAAATCAGATATGCTACCAACAGAGTAGGTAAGATCGACAAGAGAGTTACTGTGACAACAAACGAAGAAAAAGAGCACATCATCAGAGTTATTGGTAACGTATTGGAAGCTCCTAAAAAAGAAAATGAGGAAGCAGTTCCAACCAGCGCACCTAATGTGATCAAAGGCGGAAACTAATTTTCTACCTTCTCAAAAAAAAATCCCCGTTGAAGGCAACTTCGCCGGGGATTTTTTATTTATTGTCTTATGTTTTACATACTTTCTCCTTCCAAAACCATGAGGCAGCCATCCACAACGGATGGCCTGGAAACATCACAACCCACTTTTATTGCGGAGGCTAAAAAGATTAATAGCCACTTGTCTAAACTCTCTGAAGAAGAATTAGCATCCTGGATGAAATTGAGTCCCTCGCTGGCGAAACATACCTTTCGCGATATTTTACAATTTTCAAAAAAGCATACCCCACATGGAGCTGCCATTCTCAGTTATGCCGGTGATGTTTACAAGGGACTAAAGGCCGAAACTTTTTCAAAAGCTGAACTTCAATTTGCGCAGGATCACGTTGCTATTTTATCGGGTTTGTATGGCATTCTCCGTCCTTTGGATGCCATTTACCCATACCGGCTTGAAATGGGTATATCGATTACTGTGGGCTCTGCCTCCTCTCTATATAAATTCTGGGGTGATAAGCCGGCGTCTGTGATTAAAAAAAGAGCAGAGGGAGATATTATCAATCTTGCATCCGAAGAATATTATTCAGCAGTAGCACCTTTCCTGGATGACCACCATGTAATTCATATCCATTTCCGGGAAAAAGTAAACGGCAAACTCCAACTTAAGTCGGCCTTTGCCAAAAAAGCGAGAGGTCTGTTTTGTCGGTTTGCCATAGAAAATAAAATTAAAGAAAGTGCTAAACTCAAGCAGTTTAATGTGGAATCCTACACCTACGAACCCTCTGTCTCTGATAAAAACAATTGGTACTTCGTTCGCTAAATCAATTCAGGATAAAGTAAATCAATTCGGTAAGTAACTGACCATCGTCTTTACTTTTGTTGTTCACTCCCTTTGATTCTACATCGGTTGTTCTGATGCGCATGAGTATGCTTCTGATCTTGGCCACTGAAAAGTGTCGTGCTACTGTTCGATAGTCTTTCACAAAAAATGAGGTTGTTAACCCCAGTTTTTTTTGCAGGATGGCATCTCCTTCCGATTGGTATTGCGCGGCTATCAGAGCCTTTTGGAAATAGCTGAATAAATTAATAACGGTTACTTGAATTGGATTTTCCTTCGGATTGTCAGCAAAATATTTAGCTATCAAAAAGGACTTGGCTTTGTTTTTTTCTCCCAAAGCTTTTTGCAGTTCAAAGACATTGAATTCCTTACTAATGCCAATTTGATCCTGGATGACTTCGAGACTTATCTTCACTCCCCTGCCCTGACTCAAAGCAAGCTTGTCCAGTTCATTGGCAATCTTTGCCAGATCGTTACCCAGGTAATCTGCCAGGATTTGAGCCATTTTATCGTCAATACCGAGTTGAATGCTTCTGGCATATCCCAAAATCCACGCCGGCAATTGATTGTCGTACATCTTTTTGGACTCAAAAACCACCTGATCAGCTAATGCTTTGGCCAGCGCCAATCTTTTGTCGAAGGTTTTGTGTTTATGAACCAAAACCAAAATGGTGTGTGGTACAGGCCTCTTGGCGTAATCTGACAAATCCTTAAGCGTCTTCATCTCCTGGGCTTCCTTCACAATGATTACCCTCTTATCCGACATCAGTGGATATTGCCTGGCTTCATCGATGATGGCTTTGTAATCGATATCCTTACCGTATACAATGGTTTGGTTAAATGCCTGGGCATCTTCAGAAAGCAGATGGTGTTCCATCCACGCCACCAAGGTGTCTATGAAATATGGCTCATCGCCGTGGAGCAAATAAATATTTTTATACTTCCCGGCCTTTAAGTCTGCCAGGATTTGGTCGTGGGTCACGCTCCACCTTTTTTGTCGGTCATGCCCACCTGTAGAATGTCTCGATCAAAAAGATACAAGCCTCCTTTGTCATCCCCGATCATTTCCAATTTATCATTGAGGGTCCTTGCCAACCTTTCTTCCTCAATTTGTTCTGCTACGTACCACTGTAAAAAATTGTGGGTAGCATAGTCTCTTTCTTCCAGCGCAATATCCACCAACTGATTGATAGATTCGGAAACTTTAATTTCATGGCTCAACAACTCCTTGAAAGCATGGTGAATGGATGGAAAGGTAAGGTTGGGCTGCGAAAGTGCCGGTACTACGGCAAAGCCACCTCTTTCATTGATAAAATGAATCAATTTCAACATATGCATTCTTTCTTCGTCGCTGTGGCGAAAAAAGAATTGTGTAATACCATCAAAGCCCGGTTGAATTTCAGCCCACGTTCCCATTGCAAGGTAAGCTTGACTCGATTGCGCTTCCATTTGAACCTGATTGTTAAGTGCGTCCTGCATTCTTTTCGTCAACATATAGCAAAATTTTAATATTTGCAATGTTACGAAATCTGCCTGGATTCCCCAAGTTGTATGGCTTACTTTCTTGCCTTTCCTATGGTTGATTTACAGGAAAATTACATTTTTACAAATTTGGCGGTAGCAATGGCTGCACCTTGCGCAACCCTCATAAAATACATTCCTTCAGGCAAGTTGTCAAGGTCGACCGACATCTTGATGGGTCCTTTGGCTAATTTCTGTGAACTAATGGCTTTTACGGTATAACCCCGCACATCATAGACGTCAATATCCGTCCAGCCTCCTGATGATTCAAATTGCAAATGAACATAATTGCTTGCTGGATTGGGAGCAAGCACAATTTTGAACGCGGCAATATCCTGCGTATCTGTGCTCACCGCACAATCTTTCAGGAATGGAATTCGCTGGAAATCGCGGAACAAAACTTTCTCAATGTCTTCTTGAGAAGTATTGAACCAATCCATCAATAAACTCGCATAAACCGATCTGAAATCGTATTGCATGGCAACGCCCTCTTCCGGATCTATAGGGTCCGAAATTTGAGGATTTTGTCCGAATACACCTGCATTTACACAAGATCCGAAAACGAACAAGGGTGCTGCAGTTCCATGATCTGTACCAAAGCTATCATTGGCTTTTATTCTTCGGCCAAACTCAGAGAAAGTCATGCCTACTACCCTCTTTTCTATGCCCAAAGCTATCAGATCATCCTGAAATTCGCGAATAGCAGTACCCAGAACGTTTAATAAATCAGCATGTTCTCCGTTGATGGGATCCCCTCCCACTACCTGATTGGCATGGGTATCATATCCACCCTGACTTACCACATATATCTTGGTTTTTAAACCACCCGAAATCAAATTGGCAACAATTTTTAGTTGCTGGGCAAGTGAATTGCCTTCTGTATATGTAACTAGGTTGTTCCCATTTTCAAAGGCTTCCAAGACCCTGGCAGAATAGGCATTCGTTTGTCTTACCACATCTCTCAGATAGCTGAGTTCTCCAGAGTGACAACTACCATCCGTACTGCCGGGCACGGTTTCATTGAGGGTCTTGATATCTTCCTCACTGTTTACCGTAAAACTATAATTGGTCGATTGTCCCTGGCAAGTTTCGGAAACTACAAAACCCAGGGTAATGGCAAATGGGTCGGGGTTATTTTCGTTGGGATAACCATCCGGATAACCCGGATAATTTAAGTCGAAATACCGGCCAAGCCACCCGGTGGAAATATACTGTTCAGAATCCGAAGCTGTTGTCCAAATGTCTGTAGATCTGAAGTGAGATCTGTTTTGATTGGGATAACCCACGCTTTGCACCACAGCCATTTGTCCGTTTTTATAAAGGGTTTCAAATCCTGTAAGTGATTTGTGGAAGCCTTGTGTATCTGATATCTTGAGCACATCCGACGAGGGAAGCACAATGCTGCCTCTTGCTTTCACCAATGCATCGTACTGATCGAGCGGGATAAAGGTATTTAAACCATCGTTACCTCCATTGAGTTGCACAAGTACCAAAACACGATCGTCTTCCGGGTTGATCAGGGTAGCCAGACTTGATTTGGCAATGGCTGTAACTTCCATTCCTTTCAACAATACCGGCAATGTCATCAATGAACTGGTTTGTATAAATGTTCTTCTTTTCATTTTAATTGAATGTTGAGATTGGGGAATGAAATTTAGGATAATTGGTATTCTGGCATCTTCATCATATATGCGTATAGCAATCGAAGTTTGTTTTCGACAGATCGCTTCAACATAAGATCAGACGGATTGGCGAGGTAAGCTTCATACTCCACCGTCCATTCATAATCAGGCAAGCCCGGTATCATCAATTCTTTGAGTGTAGCTACCTGGTCTTCGCTCAAGGGCTTGGGCAATAAAACCAATGCTATGTCATTGATCAAGGTTTCTATATCCCCTGGGTTGGAATAAGAACTTAAAAGTGCAACCACATCGATATCCAGTCTGATGCCTCTTGTATTGTTGTTGACCATACTCAAAGCATCGGTATAAGCTTTTCTTAAAGGCAATGTTACACTGTTAATCCAGGTCTGGTAAAAAAGTGGTTCCTGATAATAGGCTTTCCATCCCGCCACACTCGGCAAGCCGAAGTAACGCATTTGTAAAAGGGCACCGTACTGGAAAAAGAAATTCCAGGTGGTGTATTGCTGCACCATATCTCCACCAACTGTAATACCATTTTGACTGGTTGCTGAAGCAATAAAGTCAAGAGGATTTTTGATCATACAGCCAAAGTCTGCATAAAAATGCTCGCTGGATAAAAGCGCTATGATCGACGGCTTTATTTCATAATTGTTATCCCTGATAATTTGAGCAAGAGGCTCAATAATAGTAGCTTCAATGCTTTCATCAATTTGATAATAAACAAACCATCTGTAAATTTTTCTGGCAATGAACTTTGAAACTTCCGGTTGCTGGAAGATCGTATCGATGAGTACTTTGTATTCCTCTGCCCCTGCATTGGTAATGGTAGCATTGTTGAACCGATGGCTGAGTTTTTTAGTGCCGGTATCGTGTTGGTTGGGTCTGAAGGTAGAAGTCACAACATCTATATTGGGACTTCTGAAACCTATATCTGTCCAACCTGTAAGCACCTTGGCTATAGCGAGTACATCGTCTTCAGTGTAGTTGGTATAGTCACCCGGGCCGGCAATAGGACCTTTACCAATGGTAAACAATTCCAGCAATTCTCTGGCGTAGTTTTCATTGGGCGCATTTTTGGTGTTTTGATTGCCATTGAGATAACGGAGCATGGCAGGATCTACCGTCATTTTTTTAGCAAATTCTTTAAAGTTGCCCAAAGGATTTTGACGGAAGGTATCGATGTATTTAAAGTAATACCTGGCTTCATTAACATCCGCAACCACAAAGTGATTGTGCCAGAACAAGGTCATTTTTTCTCTGATGTTCATTTCTCTGGCCATCAACCGGCCCATAGTCCATCCATTGAGAGACCTAAAGCGGTAATTGTTGGTATTGTTGACGGGGTCGTGGCCTTTGTTAACCCATGAAGTTCCGATGGGCACTTTTGGGTCAGACTCAAAATCATAATTGATGGGAAGATCGGTTACCGGTTCCAGATTGGTAAGGATTGAAATGGAAACATCCATTCCCTGACTGGTAAATTTTTTAATATCCTGAAATCTGCCTCCAAAAACAGTACGCCTCAACAAATGGGCACTATGAGCATCTGTCCAGGGTCCGGTATATTTTTCAAGACCCAGAGGCGACACCATGGTGGATGCATTACTACTCGATTTTTGTCCAGATAAACTTTGTAAAAATGATCTTCTTTGCATGGTTTTGCAATTGAAAGGTAAATAATGTTGTATCAAACAAGGGTTTGACTTGTTACCTAAAAAAAGGTTTAATCCCCAAAAAGAAAAATTATCTTTCGCCAAAGATAAGACTTCCCACTCTTATCATATTGGAACCTTCTTCTATCGCAATTTGAAAATCCCCGGACATACCCATCGATAGAATATCAAATCGTCCTAAGTTGACTAAGCCTTGTTTTTTGATTTCATCAAATTTCTGTTTCAGGGCAGAGAATTCGGCCCTTACTTGTGTCTCACTTTCTGTGAAGGATGCCATGCCCATTAAGCCCCTAACTTCAATATGCCCGTAGTTGTCATTGGCAACCTTTTTCAATATTTCAGTGAGTTCATTTTCGTCCAACCCATATTTGGTATCTTCTTCGGCAATTTTAAGCTGGAGCAGTACTTGAATTTTCTTCTGCTGTTTCTGCGCTTGTTGTTCAATTTCCTGCATCAAATGAAGACTATCCACACTGTGTATGAGCCCTACATAGGGCAGTATTTGTTTTACCTTGTTGGTTTGGAGGTGTCCTATGAGGTGCCATTCTATATCGTCAGGCAGCTGACCGCATTTTTCCAATATTTCCTGAACTTTGTTCTCTCCAAAAACCCTTTGTCCCATCCCATACAGTTGTTGGATGTCACTTACTGGTTTCGTCTTACTGACCGCTACCAGCGTTACGTTGTGATCTTTGCAATAAGAACAGATGTCGCGATAGGAATTCTCGTTGATCATTTGACAAGCTTTACAAATTGTTTCTTTTGGCCGGAATCTGTTAATTCCAGCATATAAAATCCTGCGGGAAAATGAGCTGTCTCAATATGGGTTACCTGATTTTGTATGTTCCCTTTTTCTAACAATTGACCACTGGCATTGTACAAATGGTAACTGGCAGGTAATTTAGACGCCGCAATGGTAATCACATTTACGAAAGGATTGGGGTACACATCCATTTGATCAGGCAGCATAGCTTGCGTTGATGAAGTCTGGTATTGGTAGGGAGTGGTAAAAAATTGAATACCTCCGCCAAAATTACCCAGGATCAGATCCAGGTAACCATCAGCGTTGATGTCAAAAACTTCTGTATTGAGTTTATTTCCCCGGTGAATTTTACCAACATTTTCATCCAGCAACGCCCATTTACCTTCTACCGCATCGCCCTGCCATTCGTAGAGACTCAGTCTGCCATCTTCATAACCTATATAAGCCATCTTTTTGCCATCATGATAAAATGGGGCTATGCTGTTGTTGAATGTATTAAAGTCTGTAGAAGAAAAAAGCTGTCCAAAGTTTTTCGTATCCGCACTGGTGCCAAAGATGGGACTCTGCTTTGTGCCTTTGTTGATAAATAAATTCAATTCGTTGTTTTGCTCACCGATCAGCAAATCAGGAAGCCCATCGCCATTGACATCTCTGATACAAGGCTTTGCATCCTGGCCCACAAAAATGTTGTTGTAGGGATAGGTATATGAAAAATTGGCTACACTACCCTGCCCTGCAGAATTGTTAAAATAATACAACCTGCCATTGCCATCTCCTACCCACAAATCCATGTCACCATCATCATCCATGTCAGCAAGAGCCGGAGAAAGTGATAATCCGTAGCCGGTAAGGACAGACAGATTGAGGTAATTTTCTTCCCAAAGGGTAAATTCAGGCTGTGTCGGTGTACCTGTGTTTTTGTATAAATTGAGCCTACTGATCTTGCTGGCTCCCGGCACGAAGATGCCATTGCCTCCCACAATCAGATCGGCCAAACCATCTCCTGTGACATCGCCAACGGCAACATCACTTTTCGCTCCTAATGAGACCATTTCATTAACTAAAAAATTCTTGGAATGCAATTTGAATACTGGAGCGCAATCGCTTCCTGTGTTCAGGTATAGCCAAATGTGATTAGTGTTTACACCTCCATCTGTTTCATTCGGTGTAGCAATCAAATCTCTTATACCATCGCCATTGGCATCCACATAAAATGCGGCGAGGAAGAGATTCATTTCAATGGGCGTATCGTAAGATGGAAAATGCAGGTCCTGTGAGGTGATCCATGCATGGGTCTTTGATCCGCCATTCTTTAAAGCAAATAACTTTGTGTTTGCCACATCACCCAGAATCAAGTCTTTGTCCCCATCGCAATCATCGTCAAATGCAAGGACTGTAGATCCTGAATGCCTGGGGCTTCCATCATCCTGAATATTTTTTGCACAATCCTGGCCATTAGAGCTAAGAATCAACTCCTCAGAAAACATGTTTTCATAGAACTTCCCGAAACAAATATCCTTAGTCATCATGACAAAAGTATCGATGCCAAACCCCTTTTCAACTGCTTGATTCTGATGATAATTCAGGTAAGATCCATCAATTTCAAAAGTGAGTATATCGGTATCTCCATCTCCATCTACATCGATGATAGCCGGTATATCAGTTAATGCACAATAAAGATTGGTAAAACCATTGCCAGCCGGCAGCATTAACACATCATAAAACGGAGACTTCATTTTTTGAAATGATGGGTTGCCATTAGTTCTTTTCCCTCTCCAAACTTCAATGCCGGGAATGCCAGGTGTGGTTGGCAAACAAAATAAATCTTCTATTCCATCCTTGTTGAAATCATAAAGCAAAGCCCAATTGCTGATTTTGGGAAAGATGTTTTCATATTCAGGAGCATATCTATATCTGATTTCCTCTGTATCATTCAGGTTTACAAAACAGAGTGACCTCCCTGAGGTTCGGTCAAACGCATACAAATCTTTGATACCGTCGCCATTAAAGTCAAAGTTAGAGAATCTGGCATTTCGAAGTCCGCCGGCGGTAGCCAGTTCTAGTTTATTGCCATTTTGGTAAAACTCAGGATAAAAGGGTATATAATCCTGGGCATTCACTTTTACAATGTTCAATAACAAGAATATATAAATATATAAATCACTCTTATTTAACATTTTATTATTTTATTTCGCGTAAACAAATGTAAGGATATCTCAGCAAATTACAACATTATCTTCCTTTTTGATTCCTTGTTTGATGAAAAATCACCATCAATGCACTTCACCCGTAAGTTAAGTATTCCAGACGACATTTTCCCTGGCTCCAATCCATGAAATCGTGTCATGAATAATTATATCTTTGTTGGAATTCCAATAAAATTATTAAAAATGCACTTGATGTTGAAACGTCTACTTATTCTCAATTTATTAATTTTATCCTTTTCTCTAAACGTATCGGCCCAACGTAAGGAAAACCTGGAACTGATGTCACAAATAGACTTCGGAGAAGGAGGATCCGGAATTTGGGGTCATACTGATGCCAATGGTATTGAATATGCTGTGATCGGCACCCGGCAAGCCATCAGAATCTTGTCGTTGGAAGATCCTGCTAATCCAATAGAGCGATTGGTTATCCCGGGAGCTAACAATATATGGCGCGAAGCCAGGTCATGGGGTAATTTTATATATGTAACAACAGAAGGCCCGGATGGGGTGACCATCATTGATGCAACCAATGCCCCGAATTCTTTTGAGTGGAAGAGATGGAAGCCCGCTATTCCCAATACCATTGCCGACACTTTAAGAACTGTTCACAGCATCAACATGGATACCCTCGGATATCTTTACCTCAATGGACACAATGTAAATCGCCAGGGCGTAATTATATGCGACCTGAATAATGACCCCTGGAACCCTGAAATCATTACCAATATGGGGGATGTTTACACCCATGATTGTTATGCCAATGCTGATTTGCTTTTTACGGCAGACCTAAGTGCCGGTGTCGGGATTTATGATATTAAAGACCGCAGGGACCCAAAATTTATAGCCCGTTTTCAGACACCCAATACTTTTGCACACAATGTCTGGACTTCGCCGGATGGCAGCATCCTATATACAACTGACGAAGTATCAGGGGCCTATCTGGGGGCATATGATATAAGCGATTTAAACAACATCAGGTATTTGGATAAATACCGAAATGAAGACAGCCAAATTGGAAAAGTAATCCCCCACAATACCTATGCCAGAGGAAATCACACGGTGACAAGCTGGTATACAGATGGCATTCTGATCCATGATATGACGCGGCCCGAAAACATCATCAAGGTTGGTGAATATGACACTTATCTGAATGATGCTTCTTTGCCGGCAAATAGCAGCTGGTTCTATGGCTGTTGGGGCGTTTACACTCATTTCGCTTCAGGTACCATTATTGGCAGTGATATTAATTCCGGACTCTGGGTATTAAAACCTACGTTTAAAAGAGCCTGCTATCTGGAAGGAAGTGCTTATGCAAAAGATAATGATGGTATTGTATATCCGATTGCGGGCGCTACCATTAAAATTATAACCGACCGGGCAGCATCGGATATTACCGATGGTACAGGCAATTACAAAACAGGTCTATCTGTTCCCGGTACCTATACCGTTCGTTTCGAACATCCCGATTATGGAACTAAAGAAGTTGCTGTTGAGTTGTTAGCCGGTGAATTAACAATTCAGGATTTTGTATTTCCTGCCAACTTTATCACCGGTACGGTTTTGGACAACAATGGTGATCCCATAAATGATGCCCATGTACAATTGCTGAATGCAGCAGCAGAAACTACTGTTGATGCTAGATCTGATGCGAACGGCAAATTTAAAATCCCAGCTTCAATTTCCAATAATTACCAAATTCTGGCTGCGGCATGGGGATATAAAGGAAAGCTGCAAAACGTGGAAAGTTTTGACGGCACAACTGTAGTCCTGGAAGAAGGCTATGAAGATGACTTCTTTGCTGATTTAGGGTGGAAAGTAACAAAGAATGGTACGGCAGGAAATTGGGAAAGAGTCAAACCTCAAGGTACCCTATACAACAATGAAGCATGCAATCCCAACAATGATGTTGACAACGACCTGGGTAACATGGCATATATTACAGGGAATGGAGGAGAGAACCCGGGCGATAATGATCTGGATGGTGGCAGCACGATCCTGTCCAGTCCTGACATAAAGGCCGAAGGATTTGATAGCATTTCGATAGAATTTAGTTATTGGTTCTTCAATAGCGGTGGCAGTGGTAATCCCAATGACTACATTAATTTCTCACTGACAAATGGAACCAACACCCTTCCTTTGGGCAATATTACACAGTCTTCTTCTCAATGGAGAGATGCAAAATTCAAAGTAAGCACAGCTGATATTGCTTTCAATAACTCACTAAAGCTGGTGGTAAAAGCAGAAGATGTGACCCCCGGGCACTTGGTAGAAGGTGGGTTGGATCACTTCAGGTTGAACTTATTCCAATCGCCCTCTTCTACAGATTATACTAATATCGCCCTGCCTTCCGTTCATCCCAATCCTGCAGCCACTTTTCTTACTGTTAAGGGTGCTGCCCAATCCAGTATTAGGATCCAGGATATGTTTGGTAAATCTTTGTATATCAATGGATCCTTTGAAGGATCAGATAACGTTGATATAACTCAATTTACGCCCGGCCTTTATGTAGTGGTTCTTCAGAAAGGAGATCAGCAAATGGTTCAAAAATTCATCAAATTGTAATCAGTCCCATTTTTTGGGTTCCGGAAATAAAGTAATTGGAAGCCCTGTCAGCATTTCCTGATAGGGCTTCCAGCTTTTTAATTCAAACATTTTTAAGGACTCAACGATTGAGTCAACTGCATTTTTAGCCTCATTCACTGCATGCCCGGTGTTTTCAGATAAAGTGCCATCGCTGGTCGAGAGATAGGATTGTGCGCTTTGTATCTTGCTTCCAATTTTATCATCATCATAGGCAATGCCTTTGGTATCCTCAGGCAGGAAAAACAACTGCTCAAGACTATCCAATTTTACACCTAATGGTTTGGTCCATTTTTCTAATTCCTTTTTTATACTGTCTTGCTGAAATGCTTTGATTCCTTCCAGTGCTTTCAGTTGTTTTTTGCTATCTCTGATAAAACCGAATGCCTTTGAAGCTTTTTCAGATACCGACTCAAAATCCTTAACCAGTTTGTATTTTGCCCTGGCAAGGCTTTCATCATACGGGATTCTTGGATCCGGCAATACTTCCAGCCAGGTGCTATCCTTTGTATTCTTGTATATGGCAATGCATTTATATTTTCCTGGTAAAACGCCGACTCCTCCCGGCAAATCCGATTCCTTTTCCGGTTCCCTTCTGGAAAGTCGGGGTTTTCCGTCCTCATTCAAAGCCCATGAAAAAGATTGCAGCCCACCGCTTACTTTCATGGTTTGTTTTCTGATCGTATCTCCTTTTTCATTCACCCATCTTACTTTTAATTTCGCTTCTGAATCTTTGGCTTTTCCGTCTTCTTCGGTTTTATTGGGTTTTGGCGGTGTCCAAATATACAGGTTGGCCTGTCCCTTACTTTCGTTTGTGCCGGAAAAATCTCCCTGAGCAAAAAACCTCACCCCATCATAGGATCTGAATGTCCAGTCAATGACGGGTGAGACTTTGAATAAGTGAAGGGTATCTTTTTCTGAAAAAACGCCTTTAGCCTTTTCACGAAGTGGATTGAGGTTGTCCAAAATCCATAAAGCTCTTCCAAAAGTAGCTAAAATCAAATCACTTTCGCCGGCATGAATTTTCATATCTGTTACCTGAACCTGCGGAAAACCTTTGTTCCAATGGATCCAATTTTCACCGGCGTCAAAACTTACATAGAGCCCGACATCTGTGCCCAGAAACCAAAGGTTGGGAACTTCGGGATCTTGAGCAAAAGACAACACAAAGCTTTTGATCTGATCATCGTCGGCCATTCTTTTCCATGATTTGCCAAAATCTTTGGTGTGATAAGCATAGGCGCTGTAGTCATTCTGCCTGTAATTATTGGCTACAACCCAAGCTTCGCCAGGAAGATAAGTTGAAGTAGTAATTTGTGGAATCCATGCCCCCGTAGGTAAGCCTTTGAGCTTGCCGGATAAATTTTGCCAACTCTTTCCTTTATCTGTGGTAAGTTGCAGGTTTCCATCATCAGTACCCACCCAAATCACATTGCTATCCAGTGCAGAAGGAGCTATGGCCAATATAGTAGTGTGGATTTCTGCCCCTGTTGCATCATAGGTGAGTCCCCCTGTCTTCTTCACATCCTGTTTTGTGGAATCATTGGTTGTTAAATCCGGAGAAATTATCATCCAGTTGCGACCGCAATCACTTGAATAATGGACATACTGACTGCCAAAGTAAACTCCACATGAGTCAAAGGGATCCTGTGCAATGGCTGCATTCCAATTGTATCTAAGTGCCTTCCCTTTCGGGTGATTGGGTTTGACAAATCTGTTCAGACCGGTTTGAATATCTATCAATGCCACATTACCTCCCTGCGACATGGCATAACAATACCGGTTGTTTCCGGGTACAGGTACCACATCAAAACCATCACCAAAATACAACTCTCTAAAATCGGCATTTCTGATACCTCCCGGTTTAAGCACTGCAGATGGACCTACCCATGAGCCATTGTCTTGCATGCCTCCGTATACATTATACGGATTGGCATCATCAATATTTACGTGATAAAACTGACCGACCGGAAGGTTGGAAATAAAAGTCCATGACTTGCCCATATCCCTTGTAACAGCGGCTCCCCCATCATTGCCATCAATCATAAATGAAGGGTTGTCGGGGTGAATCCACAAGGCATGATGATCCGGGTGCACTGCATTGCCATAATCCGCAATGTTGTAAAAAGTCTTACCTCCATCGTCGCTGCGCGACAAGTAAGTATGTACATTGTAAACGCGGTTTTCATTGAGAGGATCGACATAAATTTCTGAGTAATAAAATGGCCTGCCTCCTATGTCTTTATTCTGTATAAGTTTCCAGTTTTTACCTCCGTCTTCACTCTTATACAAGCCATTTTCGTTAGCTTCTATCAGGGCATATACCAGCTCTGGTTTCGATGCAGCGATGGCGATACCTATCCTGCCAAGTTTACCTTTTGGTAAACCTGCTTTGGCTTCAACCTTTTCCCATGTTTCCCCACCATTAAGGGTAATATACAAGCCCGAACCCTCTCCTCCTGAATTGAAAAACCACGGATACCGTAGGTGTTCCCACATAGAAACCATCAACTTTTCAGGATTTTCGGGATCAACCACCATATCGGCAGCACCCGTCAATGCATTCACATAGAGTACTTTTTTCCAGCTTTTACCTCCATCTGTCGTTTTATAAACGCCTCTGTCTTCTGAAGGCCCCCACGGACTTCCCGTTGCAGCTACATAAACAATGTCCGGATTGTTTTTATGAACCACAATTCTATGTATCACTTTGGTGTTTTCCAAACCCATGCATTTCCATGACTTGCCCCCATCCAGGCTTTTAAAAATACCTCTGCCTGTATTCATTGAATTTCTTGGGTTTCCCTCTCCCGTGCCTACCCAAACTTGACTTGGATTGGCTGGGCTCACTCTTATAGCACCGATAGCCAGCGTAGCTTGGTCATCAAAAACTGGGGCGAACGAAATTCCTCCATTTTCACTCAACCAAACACCACCGGATGCTGCTCCCAAAAAGATTCTACTGTTATCCGTGGGATCTACATCAATAGCGGTAATCCTACCTGACATTCCTGCTGGACCTATATTTCGGAAGGTATAATCTTTCCAGCTGTCAAGATCAAATTCTTTTTGTGCATTTACCCGGGTGATCAAGGCAGAGCAAACAAAAGTGAGAATCAAAATAGAAATACGCATTTGTGGATTTTTCCACAAAATACCAAACTTACTTTTTAGTTTGATGACTAAGAGAGGGAAATAACAGAATTTTAAACCTCTGTACCCGCCAGTTGGAGTACGATCTGGTCAATGGCATTTTCAAGCATTTCATAGACCAGGGCGAATTTGCCATCGTAATAAGGATCTGGAACCGGGATGTTTTTTCCCGGTTGCAGGTAGTTCATAATCATCTTCACCTTAGCCCTGTACTCACTGTTTGAAGTCAACGATAAAACATCGTTGTAGTTTTGGGCATCCATGGTAAGAATCAAATCAAAGTCGTGAAAATCCTGAAGGGTAATTTTCCTGGCCTGCTGTTTAGAAATATCCAAACCGTGCTTTTTAGCCTCCAATACGGAGCGAAAGTCCGGAGCCTCCCCTGCATGCCAACCTCCCGTTCCTGCAGAATCTACTGCCCACGGTAAGCCATTTTGAATAATTCTATTCTCCATAATGCCATGGGCCAAAGGAGAGCGACAAATATTTCCTAAACAAACCATTAGGATCTTCATGGGGGGAGTAATTTATGGTTTATAACGCAAATGTAATGGAAATGTTGAAAACCATTCAATATATTAAAAAAATATTTATATCATAATTAAATGTTTTACAAGCATCTAATCCATCTTTTTTGTAGACAATTGAATTTCACCCTACCCCCGAATTTTGGCGATAAATTGAATTTTTATTAAAAAATCTAATTTTTTTTAATGTCACTTGGTTAAATTATGATAAAAATTATATCTTTGCACTGCTTTTGAAAAAAGGCCCGTTCGTCTAGGGGTTAGGACGCCAGGTTTTCATCCTGGTAGCAGGGGTTCGATTCCCCTACGGGCTGCCCAAGACAAAGAGATGCAAGTTTTGCATCTCTTTTTTTTTGTAGATAAAAAAAAGCCCCGCTGTTGTTGCAGCGGGGCTTTTTCATTAGGATGATGATCGATTATTGGAACATCACTTTTTTAGAAAGATTGCCTTTCTCAAAAGTCATATTGATAATGTACATTCCAGTATTCAAATTGTTTCTTTGAATTTCCAACACAGATTGGTTTACATTCTTGTAAGAAGCAACCAATCTGCCGTTGATGTCGGTAACAGTAGCTGAAAGGATTGGATTATCCCTGTTAACCTGAAGTCTAACTCTATCGTAAGCCGGATTTGGAGCCAACGTAAGTTCAACATCTGCATCGGTCAAATCTTTAGTTGAAGAAGTTACAGAAGCTTTGCATGGCAAATCCATAGCAATACAAGCACGAGGAGCAATAAAGACAAGGATCGAATCAATAAATCTTCTTCCTTTTTCTGCTGTCATATCAGGATTTGTCTGAATGGCATTTGCGTGATTGGGATTGGTTGCAGGATCCCAGAAATCCCATGGTGAGCTGTCTAAAATGCTGGACCCTACGATTGGGAATAAGTTTACGTGACCACCCGCTTTTTCTTTGATGGCCTGGCCGATTGGATCTTTCGCTGGATCAAGTGCTTTAAAAGGATCGTTTTTACCGATTTCATCCATTACTCTTTGAACTGCCAAACTTCCCTGAACCCTTACAACCGGCAATTGACCTCCTGGAATAGGAACATTCAATACTGCATCATCGTAAGGAGCAAATGGATCATAAGGAGCCTGAATACAAACAATAGGCACTGTTTTGTCATCCAACCAGGAGATATCTCCCAAAGCTCCACCCATGTTAACCGCCATGGCAAAATCTGATGAATGATTTACATGGTTAGGGAAACAAAGTGTATCGCCTGTTGGAGGTGGACCCGGGTTGAAGGTGCCATCTGCATTTGGTGGAACGATACCCAATACTTTTCCTTCAATATCGCCATTGATGTACAATACCCCTCCACCTGGAAGTGGCACTTTCTCAATAACATAAGGTAAGCCATTGGAACCAATAAATTTACCAACACCTGAAGTGGTTGTCAATACTTCACTGTATTTGTCAAGAGAAGCAGTTGCCAATGTAATGTAACCGCCGGTACCCTGACCAAAAATCATAATTTTGGTTGTATCAACACCAAAAGTCGCTGCATTTGCTTTGAAGTATCTGATGGCTGTTCTTGCATCCTGAACTCCTCTATAGGCTGCATTGATCAGGGTATTTACCCTTCCTTCCTGTGTTGGAGCAATTGGGTTCCATCCCAATCTGTAATCTACACTGGCTGCAACGTAGCCCATTTTGGCAAATTTCCTTACGATATCTACACAAGTAGAATCCTTTCGGGTTCCGCTGGCTCCTGTATTTTGTGGAAAAGGCAGAAAGTTTCCGGTGTGAAAATAAATTACCAATGGTCTTTTTGTTTCGGTATCTCCTTTAGGTGTATATACATCTGCAGCAAGAGGTTGACCTACCTTCGCGGTTTCAACAGTATGGCCAAGTGACGGAACACCGATGACGGTGTAGTTCTTTCCGTAAATTACGGTTTGAACCTCCACATCAGAAAATACCTGACCAAGGTATCTTTCCTGGGCAAAAATGCCGGTAGCAAGGAAAGACAACAAAATGGGTAAAAGTCTCTTCATGTTTTTGTTTTTTTGAAGTTTGCTATGAAATGTTATTTGATTTTAAAGTCATAAAGATAACTGATGTAAGCCATCCTTCCAATTCTGGGGCCCCCATAAGTTTGATAAACTTTATTGTTCAGAATGTTGGAAGCTCCAATTTTTATTACGGAATTTAATTTTGAAAGTGCAAAATTAAACTGAGCATCCACAAGGCCGTAAGCCGGAATCCTTCCTGTAAATTGTGGAGATCCTTCAAAAATAAAGGAAGACACAAATTTGTAATTCACATTAAAGCCAAATTTCTTTAAGCCCATCACGTTCATATCCCTGGCCGATAAACTAATATTGTATTTGTGCTCAGGGGTATTGAAAGCAGGTATAATGGGATCGTCTACATCCAACTTATTGAGTTTGTTCCAGGAATAATTGGCTGCCAGCATGTAGTAATCCATGAAGTAGTGATTTAAGCCAATCGAAAAACCTTGTGTGGTCACCTGGTTCAGTGAATTGGCCGCATAACGGTAGGCCTGGGTATTTCTTGGGAAAAAGTTAAGTGGATCAAAATCACTTCGGATGCCGATGATGTACCCCAAAAAGTCATCGTATCTGCTGTAATAATAACTACCATCCAGGTAAGTGCTGTTGAACAAGGTGGTTCTGTATCCTACCTCCAGTGTTTTAACTTTTTCCGGTCTTACACCCTCGATATTGAAATACTCCAACTTTGTTTTATCCAATTTCTCCGTAAAATCAACAAATGACTCAACTGTTATCAAATCTTTTGCGCCATTGAGGTTACCCGATAAAATAGCTGGGCCAACATTAAGATAGAGATACTGATCAGTCAGTGTTGGATTTCTCAAAGCAGATGAAAATGAAACCCTGAAAAAATTGTTCTCTGATGGAGTGTACACCACTGAAAAAGCCGGAGAAACCAACGCATTAAAGTTTTGGTTCTTATCAACACGCACGGTTCCATTCAACTTGACTTTGCTGCCAACCAGTTTTTTCTCTCCGCCGAGATAAAATCCGAATTCTGAATTGGTAATCCGCACATCACTGGTGTCATAAAATATGGTTCCCTGCGAGTTGGGACGGTAATGTCTGGCACTACCCCCTATCACAATAGACTCCATGAAGGTTGGATTAAACTTGTACTCCCCCTGTACGTGGTAAAGGGCTGAGCGATCAAAAAATCGGGTACCTGCCTCTTCATCTGTGCGTTTGTTGGATTTGGTGGAGATGATTCGATTGAATGCGGTTTTGAATTCATCTGATCCCGGAACCAGATACTTCTTATATTCAGCTCCACGCTCCAGTGTATCTGCCAGGGTTCTGGCTGCATTGTGCGCATTTTGTATAAATGCTGCGTTATCTGTCAGCCACTTTTGAGCAGCTAAAGTATCAAACGAAGTAGTGATAAATCCTGTAACCGGATCAAATTGAATCTTAAGTTTTGGGTAACCCATCTCGTCCATCTGTGGCCTCACCACATCTTGCCAGTACTTTACGTAATCACTACCCCAGTTTACGTTGTCTTTGGACTCCTGAGCCAAAAGTAAAGAGGTGAAATACGGGTCATAACTATCACCTGCGTCTTCTTGTGTCTGATAAAATCTCAGGAAATATTTATCCCTCTTTCTGATCTCCAGTTTGTTTTGAAAGAAAGTGATATTTCTTAGACTGAATCGGTTGTCACCTTGATAAACCGTTGTACCATTGCCAATGTTGAATCCATATAACAATTCCGGAGATTCTTCTGCCAGGGACGGTTTTAATCGATAAAAAAGTCCAATGTTTCCCTTGATATTTTTACTTTCATAATTGACCACATCTTTTTCTCTATAGCCTGTGCGGTGAAAAATGCCCAAGCCTGCATATTGGCTGAATAAGGCATTGTCTCTGTAATCCAGGGTTCGGGAATATTCATCTCCGTAGGTGTTGACTTTATCATAGCCCCCCGGGTTGCTGCTGGCTGATCTTGTATCAAAAACAGCTTCGTTGTTGTCGGCTTGCCAATCATTGGCCCGCATGGCAAAAAAATTCACTTTGTACCCAAATACATCTTTACCTGCACTGTTTTTGACTGCATTGGCATAACGAAAAGCCCCTTCCAATAAACTTCTTTCTCCTGCTTTGACGGAGGCTGAAAGACCCTTGGAATAAAATGGGTTTTTGGTCTCCATACTGATCACACCATTGAATGCGTTGGGCCCATAATAAGCCGAACTCGCTCCCACAACAAGATCCACTTTTTGAATGTCAAGCTCCGGGGCTCCCAAAAAATTGCCAAGTGAAAAATTCAAACCTGGCGACTGGTTGTCAACACCATCAATAATTTGCAAAGATCTCACCGGACTCGTGCTGTTGAATCCGCGTGTATTGATGATTGTGAAACCTATACTCGCGGTGGTCAGATCCACTCCCTTTAAGGAGCCAAGTCCACTGTAAAAATCGGTTGAAGCCGTTTGTTTAATAGAAATGGCATCAAGTGATTCCACTGTCAGTGGGGCTGCCTTTTGTTTATCGCTGATTCTTTGACCTACTACCTCAACTTCAGCCACTGTTATGGACTGATCAGCCATGTTGATCCTGATTTTCTGTTTGGGATCAGTAACTTCATAGGTTTGCGTCACAAAACCAAGGTATGAAATTGACAAAGTCAAAGGGAGCTTTTGCTGCGTATTGATTTCAAAACTACCATCCCACTCTGTCACCGCGCCTTCGGTGGTTCCTTCGATTATTACATTGGCTCCAATGATGGGTTCCCCCGTAGCTTCCTCATACACCTCTCCTTTGATTTTCATCTGTGACCAAAGAGGCGAGGAAATCATCGCCATTAAAACAATCAAAAATTTTAATCGCATATACCTTTATTTTATTTTAATCCGGATATAAAACAGATAACATCGATGATTCAAATCTTCTCTTTCCTACCCCGATCGAAGTTGCTCTTAAAACAGCCACATGAAGCATGTAGCGTAACCTCGCAAATATAGCATAAACTTAATTTTTCCTTCCTTTTGCATGAAATTATTTTTCGGGTATTGTGTATTAGCAATATTTATATTATGATTTTGAAAAATATTTAAAATTATATTTCAAAACCATATCGATTTTTTGGCTTTTACCAAATACTTTTTCATTATTTGAGGGCAAGATTCCTTACCTTAGAGTCGGATTTTGCAGTCAACGACTGCAGACATTATTTTATTTACAATGACTAGATTGTTTTTAGGATGAAAATTTCTTTGCAGCTTACAATTTTAACCCTTGCTTTTATTGGAATGGGATGTAAAAATGACACCTCTACAACCCCTACAAATAATGAGAAAACGGTGCAGGGGCCTGCCGATTTTTACGATTTCTCTTCTGCTCCTGTTGATAAAATAGACACATTGCTACAACAATATGAGGTTTTCAAACTGGAGACTGATTTGAATACCTTAACACCCAATGAGCAAAAAATGATTCCAATTTTGATGGAAGCAGCTCAGATTATGGATGAATTGTTTTGGGAACAAAGCTATGGTTCCAAAGCTTGGGTCGACAGCCTCGAAGGTAAAGAAAAGGCATTTGCTCTGGTAAACTATGGTCCGTGGGACAGACTGAATGACAACCAGCCGATACTTACGGATAAGGTCAAAACGCCTGGAGCCAATTTTTATCCAAAAGACATGACTCCTGCCGAATTCGAGGAATGGAAAGATTCTTCCAAAACTTCGCAGTACACCATGGTCAGAAGGGACAAACAAGGAAAATTGGAAGCCATACCCTACCATAAATTCTTTGGCAAAAAACTGGAGAGGGCTTCATTTCTTCTTGAACAGGCTGCCTCATTGGCAGATGATGCAGGACTGCGCAACTACCTGCAGCTCAGGGCTAAAGCCTTGATTACAGACGATTATCAGGCTAGCGATATGGCCTGGTTGGATATGAAGACCAACAAAATTGACATTGTGATAGGGCCTATTGAAAATTATGAGGATCAGTTGTTTGGTTACAAAACATCCTATGAAGCTTTCCTTCTTATTAAGGATATGGATTGGAGTAAAAAGCTTGAAAAATTCAGTTCTTTTCTGCCGGAGTTACAAAGGGGCTTGCCTGTTAACGAAAAATATAAAAAAGAAGAGCCAGGCAGTGATTCTGAATTAAATGCCTATGATGTGATTCAGTACCGGGGGGATTGTAATGCAGGAAGTAAAACCATTGCCATCAACTTGCCAAATGACGAGGAGGTTCAACTAAAAAAAGGAACCAGAAGATTGCAGTTAAAAAATGTAATGCGCGAAAAATTTGATAAAATCCTGGTTCCCATTGCCAATGAGCTTCTAGATACTAACCTATTGAAGTACGTCAATTTCAATGCTTTCTTTGAAAACACCATGTTTCATGAAGTTGCTCATGGTTTGGGCATTAAAAACACCATAAACGGCAAGGGCCTGGTAAGAACGGCGTTGAAAGAGCATTATGCCGCTATTGAAGAGGGCAAAGCTGATATTCTTGGTTTATACATGATTTCAAAACTGAAAGAAAAAAATGAGATTCAGGAAAGCATGGAATCGTATATCACTACCTTCTTTGCCTCCATTTTCCGTTCGGTTCGCTTCGGAGCGGGTTCTGCCCATGGCAAGGCAAATATGATTCGTTTCAATTACTTGGTTGAGAAAGGGGCCGTTTACAAAAATAAAGACGGCAGATATGGCATTGATTTTAAGAAATTCAACTCGGCTATGGCTTCATTGACAGAACTTATTCTAACACTTCAGGGGGATGGCAATTATGCAAAAACGGCACAGCTGGTTAAAGATAAAGCCATAATTAAAGCCGATCTTGCTGCAGACCTTGATGTATTGAAGCAAAAAGCGATACCGGTAGATATCATTTTCAAACAATAAAAAAGGGATGGTAATCATTTACCATCCCATCTTAAATATGCTTTAAGGAACTCATCAAGTCCGCCGTCCAAAACCATATCAGGGTTTCGTGTTTCACACCCTGTTCGATGGTCTTTGACCCTGCGGTCGTCCAATACATAGGAGCGAATTTGAGAGCCCCATTCATTTTTCCGTTTGGTTGCTTCCAGTTTATCTCTTTCTGCCTGCTGCTTTTCCAGTTCAATTTCGTACAATCTGGATTTAAGCATCTGCATTGCCTTATCCCGGTTCATGTGCTGAGAACGTTCCTGCTGACACTCGACAACGATGCCTGAAGGAAGGTGTCTGAGTCGGACGGCAGTCTCTACTTTATTGACATTCTGACCACCCGCACCGCTTGCCCTGAATGTATCCCATTCCAGATCTGCGGGGCTCACCTCTACCTCAATATCATCGTTTACCAGGGGATGCACAAATACAGAGGCGAAGGATGTCATCCTCTTTCCCTGAGCATTGTAGGGACTTACCCGAACCAGTCGGTGTACCCCATTTTCTCCTTTGAGCAAGCCAAAAGCAAATTCTCCGTCGATTTCTAGAGAAACCGATTTGATGCCTGCAACATCACCCGCCTGGTGGTATAGCTCAGAAATCTTGAACCCGTTTTTTTCGGCCCACATGAGATACATCCTGTGCAACATTTCTGCCCAATCGCAAGCTTCGGTTCCACCGGCTCCTGCATTGATTTCCAATATTGCTGAGAATGCATCTTCAGGCTGGTTGAGGGTTGTGCGGAATTCAACGTCATCCAATACAGTTATGGCATTGGTGTAAGCATTATCTACATCCTGCTCGGTAGCTTCCCCTTCTTTCTGGTACTCATACAGAAGTTCAGTTTCTTCCACCAGCCCTTCGATCTCTTTGAATCGTGCTACCCATGTTTTATGGGTTTTGAGTTCTCTTAGCAGCTGCTCCGCCTTTTCATTGTCGCTCCACAATGCCGGATCAGCTGCCAATTGTTCCTTATCTTCAATCTGGATTAATCGGTTATCGATGTCAAAGATACCCCCTTATCAATGCCAGACGCTGTTTCAACTCGTTGAGTTGTTCTATGGTCATGTCCTCTTTTTATTATTTAAGAATCTTCTGAAATTCTATATAAAATACGAGATCAGAATTGGCAGGTATAGGGCCGCTTTGTTGGTCGCCGTAGGCAAGATTGCTGGGTATAAACAAAGTAGCTTTGGTACCTTCAGGCAACATAGTCAGGGCTTCATCCCAGCCCGGGATAACATTGCCAACACCTACCGGAAATTCGATGGGCATTCCTCTTTCAAAAGAGCTGTCAAATTTGGTCCCATCTTTCAAAACACCATGGTAATCCACAGAAATTTTCTGACCCTTTTGGGCAATGGCGCCTGTTCCCTTTTCGTGAATTACATACTGAAGGCCTGAGGGCGTAGATTCCAATTTGATATTTTTGGCCTTGTACATAGCGAGTGTTTCTGTTATGGTTTTTTCAACTCCCGGTAAACGCTCTTTGCTTTTTGCCATTTTGGCTTCCATTTCACCCCTCTTTTTGTCTGTGTAGGCTGCATAGGCTGTGCTGTCCATGATTTCTTTGACTGTAAGCATGAACCTCAATTCTTTTTTACCCGCAAGACTTGGGTTACCGGGAGGGATGGAATCACCGGGAACATAAATTGTGATGCTGTCACCTTTGGTAACTTTTGAAAGTACCTCATAAAACGGAGAAGGTGGTTTGATGTCTTTCCAATCTTTTGGCAGTTGCATGTATGGCAGGTTATCCATATCATTGTTTGACTGGAGTGTATCTCCATCAGCAGTTACCGTTGCCGTATAGAAGATAAAATCATTAACAGCAGCAACCTTGCCACTACCTTTTTTGTGCACAGTGTACTTGTAACCATTGCTGGTCATAAAATCACCGGTCTCTCCTTTACATCCGACCATCAATACAGCCAGGATGAACAGGAACATTAAATTTGATAAATTGCGCATTTATATGTGTTTATTATTTGACGTAATTGGGTACTACCTTGATAAATCGATTGATAACATCATCCAATTTTGCATAAGCCGAACCGCCTGATGCATTCTTGTGTCCGCCTCCGTTAAAATGGGCGGCAGCCAATTGCTGAACATTGAT
>CALJKQ010000099.1 GCA_937973565.1 uncultured Saprospiraceae bacterium
GTAACTGTTTGGCGGAAATGGTTATTGATAAAATTGTTTTTAAATCTATTTCTTTGAGTGAGCTCAAGACAAAAAAGGAACTTGGACGATTTAACAGATATTGTTATTTTTCAGATATAGTGATGTTTAAAAAAGAAAATATATTGGGAATTTATTTTATATTTTTTAACAAAACTTGGAATGAGAAAGATTTTTATTTAATCAATATGAGAGATAGTGAAATTTTCTATAAATTGAATTTGGATAACTATTAAAAATGAGTTCTGTGAAAGAAAATGGACTGCATAATTGCTGTTATAATTGCCTTTAGGTCCCCGGCATGATTGACCATTATTAATTGAATTTTGTCATATGCTGATAAATGATCAGGCATGATATTATAGATACCAGTGTTTTTAGGTATTAGGATGTAAAAATCTGCCCGCATCCTATTAACAATGGCCAAAGATATTGTGATGTGAACTTTCGCAAACGATATTCAGTTAATATCGTATGAAAAATTACAACCCGAACATCCACCACCGCCGATCCATGCGTTTAAAAGGATACGATTATGCACGAGAGGGGTTGTATTATATTACACTAAACTGTAAGGAGAGGGCACATTTGTTTGGGCATGTTGTTGATGGGAAAATGATTTTGAATCCATTTGGAGAAATTGCGCATAATGAATGGTTGGCTACAGAAAAAGTCAGGGACAATGTTGCCATACACGAATTTGTTATTATGCCGGATCACATCCATGGAATAATAGAAATTGTTTTTAAAAAAAATGTTTCAGTAACAGTAATTGGAAAATTTCAATCCCCATCGCAAACAATTGGATCGATTATACGTGGTTATAAAATTACAGTAATTAAAAAAATTAAAGATTTTATTTTAGATTCAAGCAGTCGGGGAGAATTGCGATTCTCCCCGACTGATCTTGATTTGCAATTCTCCCCGACTGCAAATGAAATAATACAATTAGATTTTAAAATTTGGCAACGAGACTACTACGATCACATCATCCGCAACACACAATCCTATCATCGCATTTCAAAATACATAATCGATAATCCCGCAAAATGGACAGAAAAACAATCGAATAAAAATTGAAACAAACCAGTCGGGACGAATTGTAATTCGTCCCGACTCCAAATCAATTTTTATAGTAAAAGGCTTACCACGCATCTACCTGGTTAGCGCCAGTTAGACAGGCCGCTTACCGCTCACTGCTTACCGCTCACTGCTCACTGCTCACCGTTCACCGCTTACCGTTCACCGCTTACCGCTTACCGCTTACCGCTCACGGACAGCGGACAGCCGACAGCGGTTAGCCGACAGCCGTTACTTAAACACCCTCACATAATCCACAATCATACGCTGTGGGAAGGCAGCACTGCCATCGGGATTGCCGGGGAAATTGCCTCCGACAGCAATGTTGAAAATAAAGAAAAAGGTTTTATTAAACGGATATACGGCATTGCCGGTGGTGGCAGGGGTTACGGTGTAGAATGGCACATCGTCTACCAGGTATTCAATTTTATCGGCTTGCCATTTGATGGAAAAGACATGGAATTCATCCTGGAAATTTTTACCACCGCTGAGATAATAGGACTCACCTTTGTATTGGTGGCTGGCAACGTTGGCACCGTAGTGAACTGTGCCCACTACACGGTTGGGCAGGTCGCCGGTGAGTTCCATGATGTCGATTTCACCACAGGCTGGCCACCCTACGGCGTCGATGTTGGTACCCAGCATCCAGAGGGCTGGCCAAAGACCTTTGCCTTTGGGTAGGGCGGCTCTGATGTCGATCCTGCCGTACTTAAAGATTTTTTTGCCCTTGGTTACGATTCTGCTGGATGTGTAATCGCGATTACCAAAGGCTTGTTTTTTGGCTGTGATCACGAGGTGGCCATCCACTAAGCTGGTGTTGTCTTCGCGGTAGTATTGCAGTTCGTTGTTGCCCCAGCCGCAGTTGTTGGGACAGCCATCGCCGGTTTCGAAGCTCCACCAGTTGGTGTTGAGGCTGGTGCCGTCGAATTCATCGGCCCATTCAAGGGTCATGCCTGGATATTCTTTAGGCGTAGTGTAGCCTTCCTTAGGTATGGTCAGTCCTGCTGTATTGTCATCATCATCTTTTAATGTGATGGTCAGCTTTGAGGCAGGAATACTCACGTTTTTGGGATTGTAAAAAGTAAGCTCAATGGTCTCTCTGGTTTCAACCACCTCATCTCCTTTCAGCAGCAGGGTAATGGATTTGCCATTTTCTCCCTCAGTAAAGATGAGGGGACTGGGTGTTTTAACCTCATAATCAATGCCGGCCTCCGCAGTGCCTCCTGAAACCAAAAAGCTGGCTACAGCATTGGCATTGGCTGTACCCTCGAGTTTCAAGTCAATGGTAATAGTCTTATCTACATCGTCTTCATCGATGGTAAGATCTGCAAATGTGAGTTTGGGCAGGTCCAATGCATCCGGAATGCCGTTGTCGTCATCGGTGCAGGCATTGAACACGACTGCGGATAATAAGACCATCACAACGATGGCAGTAGTGTAACGAAATGAAAATATTTTCATGATATCTCTTTTTATTCTTTGATTAATTGATAAACGCGGACGTAATCTACGTACATCCTTTGGGGCCAGATATTGGGATCTACGCCTTTTTTACCTCCCCAATTGCCACCAACTGCTAAATTTAATATGGCGTAAAAATTTTGATCAAAAGGCCAGGATGTAAAACCTTTACGGTTGTTTTTGAATTTCAGGTAAGGTTTGCCATCCAGGTAAAAATACATTACAGTTTTGTCCCAGTACATTCCATAAACATGAAATTCATCTGCCAGATCAGGTAAATACATGGCTTTGCTCACCTGTGTGCCATTGATGTGGTTGTAATCCTCACAATGTAAGGTTCCGTAAATAGAATCCGGTGTATAGCCCACAAATTCCATGATATCGATTTCCCCACTGGTGGGCCAGCCTCCGTACTTCCACTCTTGTGGCAACATCCAAAATGCCGGCCATACGCCCTTGCCTTTGGGCAATTTGATGCGCGCTTCTACATATCCACCGGGCCAACTGGCTTTGTCTTTGGTCACCAATCTGGCGGAAGTGTAGGGCATTTCTTTATTGCCTGTGCTCCGCGCCTCAATGATGAGCATGCCGTCTGCCTGGCGGGCATTTAAGGTGTCGTTGACCGTGTAGTATTGCAATTCATTGTTTCCCCAGCCGCAATTTTTAGGACAGCCATTGCCCTGGTCATATCCCCATTTGGTGCTATCGGGCAGTCCTTTACCATCAAATTCGTCTGACCAGATGAGCTTGTTCCATAGGTTGACATTGTTCTGGGCATTGATATAGGTGCATAGCATCCAGGCTATGGCCCATATTGACAACCTTCTCATACCTGACTGACTCATTTTCTGACAAATGTGAGTTCAAACCATCCCTCTGCTGCCGGAACGCCATTGGCGGCTCTGATCCTGGTCCTTACGACCAATTGTGTTTCGGTGAGCTGCATGACATCCATTATGTTGTCAGCATCCATTACCCCCATAAACTGATCGTCCGGAATGATAATCTGGTCTTTACCTGCTGTACCGGTACCCTCAGAAAAAACGAAGGTTGCTACGCCGGGATCGAGTGGCACTGCCTTGTATCCATCCCATGGGTTGACAGAAGCGCCATTGTTTCTGTTTTGAAAAAGCAGCCCATCAAAAGTAAAGCAGAAGCCATCATCGTATTGGGCATCCTGCAAACCACCAACCGGAGAAGTGTACCATGAAAAATCATCGTACTTGGGTCCTACCTTTACGGCACCGGCTTCCCTGCTGAAAGTCCAGCATTTGCCTTGTGGCAGGCATTCTCCGGTAAGCAATGACATCTTATCGGTACAGTTCTGTGCTGCGTTTTCTGCTACCTCCACTTTTTGAGTGGCACTACCGGTACCACTGCCGTTGCTTTGGGAAACAAACAAACTGATGGTGTAACTTCCTTTTTTGGGATAGAAGATGGTATCTACTGCCTCGGTGGAATTGGCCGGCATCGCTCCCGGAAATGACCACAGGCGTTGAAAGCCTCCGACGGTTTTGTCTGTTACCACAAAGGTGTTGCCGTCGATGGCGGTGATTTCTATGGTGGGTTTTATGAGGTCACCCTCCAGGTTGAATTCGTCGTCTCTCACCGGTTCGCAGGAAAGAAACAAAGCCATCAAACTAAATGCATATATTGTATATTTCATTGTCTTCAATTTTAGATATAGATTAATAACCCGGATTTTGTGTCAAGGCTCCATTGGTGGCCTGAATCTGAGATTCCGGTATGGGGAACAACTCGTGTACGCCGGCTTTGAATCCATATATACCCAACACCTCAGTGGCCTGTCCGGTTCTTACCAAATCAAAAAAGCGGTGTGCTTCCAGACCCAGTTCCAACCTTCTCTCTTTGTAAATGGCTTTCAACAGATCGTTTCCTGTAGCGGTGATGTCCGGAATTTTTACCCTCCTCCTTACCAGGTTCAACGAAGTGCGTGCTGCATTTTCATCACCGGTCTGGAAAGAGGCTTCTGCGTGCATCAACAATACATCTGAATAGCGGATAACGCGGTCGTTGCTACCTCCGTTGGGATTGGGATCGCCAAAGGGTGCATCTTCACTTTTGTTGTTGAAGTACTTTTTGGGGTAATACAGGTGGGGCTGTCCACCGGTAGCATCCCGGGTGAAGATACCTCTGTCGCCCATGGGTTCTCCTTCGCGGAATACAGTGGATTTTAGCCTGGGGTCTTCAAAACCTTCCTTGAAAAATTCATTCACAAAATTTTGGGTAGGAATGTTGAAACCGTAACCGGCAAATTGTCCTCTCGCCCTTTGGAACACATTGGTGAAACTGCCTTCATTGGCATTGTTCTTACCCCAGTTACCACCGGATGCATTCATGTATTGAATTTCGAATACGGACTCTGCGTTGTTTTCACCGTATTGGGTAAAGATATCGGCATAGTCCGGTGTCAATGTATATTCATTGCTTGCAATGATGGCTTCTGCTGTAAGTTTGGCCTTGGCAAAGTTTTTCCTCCAAAGACAGGTTTTTACCAACAAGGCCTGTGCAGCTCCCTTGGTAATCCTTCCCAGATCTGCTGCTGAATATTCACTTCTGAGCCAAAGGTCGGGAATCGCCTGATCGAGGTCACTTTCTACGAGATTCCAGATTTCATCGGCACTGGCCCTTGGCAAATTGTATTCTGAAGGCGCCAGCACGTGGTCAGCCTTGGGCACCCCGCCAAACATAGTCACCAGGTTGTAGAAATTCCAGGCACGGATAAACCTGGCTTCTGCAATGATTCTGGCTTTTAATTTGGCATCCATATCAATGCCCGGTACTTTTTCCAATACTACATTGGCGCGGTAGATGCCTTCAAAATCGGCGCTCCACTCAGATTCCAACAAGGTAGTATTGGCTTTGCCGGCGAAGGATTCCAATTGTAACAATTCGTTGACGTCGTTGTCTCCGGATCCTCCCTTAAGGGCATCGTCGCTCATGATGTCGCCCCAAAACCAACGAAAGTGGCCGGAAGGGGAAAGCTGAAACTGTAGGGAAGCATAGGCAGCATTAACCGCTGCAATGGCATCCGCCTCTGTTCTGTAAAAATTGTCTTCGGTTACACCAATGATGGGACTCTTTTCCAAAAAGTCTTTTTGGCAGGAGACAAATACGAACAGCAATAATAGGGTGATGATTTTATTTTGCATGGTCTTCCAATTTAAAAGTTAACACTACAACCGGTCATGAATGTTCTGGCACTGGGGTAAAAGCCCCTGTCAATGCCTATTTCCAGACTGCCATTGATATTGCCGATCTCCGGATCATATCCGCTGTAGTTGGTAAATGTGATTAGGTTTTGGGCAGATACGTAAACTTTTACTTGCCCCAGCCTCATTTTGTTGAGTAATTGCTTAGGGACATAGTACGAAAGTTGGAGTGTCTTCAAACGCAGGAAGCTACCATCTTCCACAAAACGATCGGATACCCGTGCGTTTTGGTTGGGATCACTCAGGTTTACTCTGGGTACGGTATTGGAGGTACCCGGACCTGTCCATCTTTCCAAAACGGATGAAGGCCTGTTTACATACGTGAAGTCGTATCGGGTGGTAGAATTGTAGATATCATTGCCCTGACTGCCTTGCGCAAAGAGACTGAGTTCTACATTTTTGTATTTCAATTCTGCGTTGAAGCCGTAGGTAAAGTCCGGGGTAGGATTGCCGATGATGGTTCTGTCATTCTGATCGATAACGCCATTGCCATCCAGGTCTTTGAAGCGGATGTCACCAGGAGCAGTACCTTCATTTTGCCTGGCATGGCTTTCTACTTCTTGCTGTGTCTGGAAGATGCCATCCGTTACAAAGCCGTAGAACGAAGCAATGGGATAACCCACATCAGTGATGGCTGCATTGGCATTGGCAGATTGTACATAACCTGAGTAAACGGGTTGCCCACCCAGACCCAGACCTGTTACTTTGCTATCTACCAAAGACAGATTGCCGCTCAGGCTGTATTGCAGGGCATGGTCTGAATTTCGGTAAGCCAAAGAAAATTCCCATCCTGAATTCTGAGCACTGGCCACGTTTTGAATGGGGGCATTGGTACCCGCTACGAGTGGAATAGGTGCCGCGTATAGCATATCAGATGTTTTCTTCAGATAATAGTCAACAGTAGCATTTACCTTGCCATCCCACAATTCCATATCGATGCCCACATCGGTTTGGGTGCTGGTCTCCCACTTAAGGTCGGGGTTGGGGGATGTCAGTGCCACACTGCCGTTGGTGATGGTTTCGCCGGGACCACCGGGCGTGCCGGGCATGCCGGGCGTGACCGTGCCGCCGGGCCCGACGGGGACGCCAGGGGTGCCAGGGGTGCCAGGACCGCCCGGCGTGCCAGGCACGCCCGGAACACCTGGAACACCTGGAACGCCCAGCGCCACCCCGGTGGCCGTGAGCGCGAGCGCGAACAGCACGCTGACGCGAAAGCCGTAGATCAATTTAGCGAGCAGGTCGCGCCCCCGGTCGTCGGTGCCCAGCCAGTTGTCTCGCGTGGGCGCCG
>CALJKQ010000100.1 GCA_937973565.1 uncultured Saprospiraceae bacterium
GGGAAGATTCTTTTGAATCCTTTGCCACATATCATCCGGATAGGCGGCTTCCGAATTGCGCATTTTGTTTCTAATAATTTTATCAAATTCCCTCATATGGCCACTTTGTACAATTCTACAATTTTTTCCTGTAATAATTTTCTGGCTTTCACCAGTTGAGATCTCGATGTACTTTCTTCAATATTCAGCATCTCTCCAATCTCCTTATGGTTGTAACCTTCGATAACGAACAGGTTAAACACGGTTTTATAACCCTGCGGGAGCATATCCAACAGAGCCAAAATTTCTGCCTCACTTAATTTAGAAACTGCGTCAGCTTCATCATCAGACCGGGAAATATGGTCTTCAGTGATATCTTCAAAATAATGCTGCTTTTTGGTAATCTGTTTGAGTGCCGTATTCACAAATACTTTTCTTATCCAGGCATCAAAAGAGCCTGAACTCTCAAATGATTCGAGATAACTAAAAACCCTGATAAATCCCTCCTGCAAAAAATCTTCTGCTTCTTCCTGACATTTGGCGTATCGTTTGCAAACAGCCATCATCTTACCCGCATAGCAATGGAACAGTCTTTCCTGAGCCCTTGCATCCCCCTGGATGGAGCCTTGAATAAGCTGATTAAGATTTGGACTATCCGGCATCAATGGCGACATTACAATTTCACCTCTTTACCTTATAGACTCCATGAGTATGCAATACGCTGCCTGAAGCATGAAAGATAAATAATGGTAGGTTTACGTAATTTTGATGAGAAATTTTAAACGTTTAAAAATTAACTACTGGTTAATTAATATCAATGGTCCTCATCTTGAGGAAGATCAACAGGCGGTACGTCTTTTGGAGGTTCCGGATTGGGTTTGGCTTCTTCCTGATTGGTAAACGCATCATATTGACCTTTGGCAAACTGTTCTGCCTTGGAAAAGAAATCATCTTTTTCTCCACCTAACAATGAACCGCCGGTAGACAATGTTTCATCCGCAAATTCTTTCTTTGGTTTTGCCGCCTCTTCCGCTTCGGCTTTCACCGCTTTGTCTTTGAGTTCCTCAAACTTTTCCTCCAGTGTATGGGCTGCTTCTTTGGCTTTGGTTACCAATTCATCTTTTGCAGCCAACACTTTTTCACCTATGCTTTCAGATACTGACTTGGCTTTTTCTGCCAACTCCCCTCCTTCTTCCATTACTTTGGCTCCTACTTTTTCAGTAAATGACTTGGCTTTGTCTACAAATTCCTCTCCCGTGTCGAGTACTTTTTCACCCACTTTTTCTGTAAAATCCATGGCCTTTTTCACGTTTTCATTTTGAGCGAGCTGGTCCATGCCTTGTTCCATTTTAGCCCCCAGATCCGATGCCAAATCAACGGTTTTGTCTACCAGTGTGTCCGCCACATCCATTGCTTTTTCAAGGCCTGCTTCAGCCTTTTCCAGAATAGATTCTTTGAGACCTGAAGTTTTACCACCAATATCATTGACGGTAGCAGCAGGATCTGCCTCTTTTTTATCGTTGTTTAATTTTTCAGCTATAAAATCTTCTGATTTTTCAACAGCTGATTTTGCTACAGATTCGGTAGCAAATAATAACTTTTTCAGTGAACTTAAAACTCCCATTCTAATCCATTTTTAGGTTGACAATACTAATATAACACCATTATACGTGGTAACATTGAATAAATTATACATATTTTTTAGTTTTATGTATAAAATACTATAAAAAATGGATTTAAGGGTAAAACCACTTGGTTATACAGCTTCCCTGCACATAATCCAGGACAACAAAGTAAAGGTTGTTGGAGACAAGGGTATCTATATCTACACTGTTGATTCCAGGGTATACATGATCCAGGAATATGTCTTTGATTCTTCTGCCTGCAATATCAGATACCACAATTCGGGCATTGGGGATAGTGGCATCTGTGCTATTGACAACTTGTAGTGACTTGCCTACCGGATATATACGGAGATGTTTTGTTCCAATATCTTCAAGTCCTATATTTTCTATACGGGTGGGATGCGCCTGTAAAGATGAATCATACCATTCATTCTCAAAAGCTACTTCATTGAAATCATATCCAAGATTAGCATCTATCGTTAGCAGAACGGTTCCACTGTCTAATTGTACATTGGCTCTGGGACTAAAAATCATGCGAATTTCACCATCCGCAGATTGGACATCCAAATCATCCTCCCAACCAGGCGGAATTTGCCAATCCACTCCATGATCTCTAAATGGAATGGCCAACTGGAAGCCGGACACATTCAAGGGCTGAGTGGTTTGCAGTTCATAGCTCTCCCCTACCTTACTGATGCCAAATACATTCTCAAGGGTTCTGGTATCAGCAATGATGTTTCCTTTTGACTTAAGTGAATTGTTGACGTCACCCAATTTGATGGCTGTAAAATCAAGCCCAGAAATGGCTTGCTCACCTAAAGGAGGCGTTAAAATATAATCCGGATAATTGTAAGGAGATGAAGGATTGGGAAATACATAATCATCGTCTACAAAGGTGTAACAATCTCTGTTTCCCGGTAAGGTAGTGGCTGAACCCAAAATAACTTTTCTCAACACTACCAGGTCGCTTACGCTGATTTTTTTATTACCATCCATGTCTGCGGCAATGATTTGCAATGGATCCGTAAATTTATTGGCACCCAGAATGTGTCTTTGTATCAGGATAACATCCAAGGTAGAAAGTCCTTCTTTGATGCTATCATTTTTGGTTGGCTTTATTTTATACGATTGATCTGTAGGAACGCTGTCCATCTCAAATGCTCCCAACCCGTCAGTAATGCTTTCCATACTTATTCCTGTGTCCGGGTTTGAAGCCGTAATCTTCACCTTTCCTACAGGGTCGCCTGTAGCAGCTTGCCATACAAGACCGGACAATGCGGTTGTTGTAACCGCATCCTTACAAGCATTGCCATTATCAGCAAGTGTAAGGTGTACTAAACAATATTCCTTATTGCCTGCCTGATCAATTACCCACACTGTCAGGTCAATAGTATCTTCTTTACCGTTGGGTATATCCGCACAAGTAAGTAATTTCAGAGAATCTTTAGGCAATTCAGTGAAAGAGAAATTCAACAGTGAGTCAGGTGTACAATTGTCAAAGCTATTGAAATTAAAACTATTGGCTTTAATGGTCAACTGTCCTGATGACGGCATAATTACCGTGGTTAGGTTGGATAAACAATGTGGTGTTGGTTTTTTACAATCCCTGACGGTTACCAGCCATTGACATGTTTTGAAATTACCACACGCATCTGCAACCTGATAAAATATCTTGTGCACGCCATTGGGCAAACCCGCTTTTACATTGGCACTGGTACCAAAATTTTCATACACACCATTGTTACCCAAATCAATTTTCCATTCAAATTTCAGCAGGGAGTCAGCGGTACAATCATCAGAAGTGAGTGGTGTGAAATCGTACAGTGTTGTTCCACAATTTTCAGTATAATTACATAAGATTGTATCCTGGCAAGGCGCATCAAAAACAGGATCCACTGTGTTGTTGAATTTCAAAATCTGCAAAGCAGACCATTTGCCAATGCCCGTGTTGGCATTAAACTGACACCAATCGATAACGGTCCAAGTTCTGATGATTTTTACGCAGGCACCATCCGTAAAAGTAAATACCTGATCTTCGTAGGTAGCAGCTACATTGGCACACTTTGTATTGTTGAAAACAGGTGCGCCCGTTACTGTGGGATTGGCACTTGAGATGCCGCATCCATTGCTTTCTTTGTTCGATGGAAATGTTATGTCGTTAATATCAAACGGATCCGGATTTGAGATCTGAATATTCTGGACGCAAGATCTGCTGTTTCCACTTTTGTCTGTTACCGTGAAAACACGCTGCAACAAGCCCTGATAGCATTGTGTTAAATCTTTCACCGCAGTAGTTAGGGTGCCTGTACAATTATCTGTGTAAAAGCCATCGTAACCAACAATACCGTTGTTGAATTCATCGTATATCGTAATGGGTTTTCTGAGCGAAGGAGAACTTGCAATATTTCCCAGGAATGAAAGATTATTGGTATCTATTGGAGTTCTGCATGAAATTGTCAGGTGCGGTGGGCAGGTAATTTGAGGAGCCAATTTATCCTGTACCTGAACCTCAACCATACAGGTATTGGAGTTCCCTGAAAAGTCGGTTACCCTTAATGCCACCATAACGGATTGTCCGCTTTCCTTACAGCAGAAATCAGCAAAATCTTTAAAAACAGGAGCTGCCACGTTACAGCTGTCAACCATTTTCGCAATTTTGAATTCGACCACCGCGCAATTGTCCAATGAGCCATCGTCCAGTGAAGTGGCAAATAATCTGCCGTTTCCGGATGCATCCAATGCTACTTTTGTGAACTGGTCACATATAGCTGTAGGAACAGAACGATCTACCACAGAAAGTAAATATTGGCAGGTGTCAGTGTTACCACAAGCGTCTGTGATAAAATTGGAAACCCAATATTCTCCAAGAGGCAGGGCATTGACAGCCGGATTGCCGGAAGCGCCATCAACCACGTATTGAGATACATCAATACCTGTATAGGCATCTGCCAGGGCTACCTGCCAGGTCCAGGATGAACATTCAAATAGTACTTCGGGTTTGGGTAACCTGAAGTATAAAGAGCCACATTCATAAGGAGATGCATCGATAATGGTATCGTTGGCACACACCGTAAGTGGAGGAAGGCTATCTTTTACCTTTATCACCTGATTGTGCTCAGTGATGATGGTGCCACACCAATTGATCAGGGTCCATTTTCTAATTATTTTATAGGAAGAACCGCACGCTTCTATTTTGGTGTCTGTAAACGTTGCTGCCAGGTTCGTACAGGAGGTAATGCCGGGCATTCCTGCAGTATCCGGAGATGGGTAACCTTGTGCAGTTTTGGGCCAAAAATCTCCGCATTCAAAAGCAGGTTTATCAAGGTCATCATAGTTGAATGGCAAAGCTACCTGCTCTAGG
>CALJKQ010000101.1 GCA_937973565.1 uncultured Saprospiraceae bacterium
TGCCCTAATTGCCCAAATCCCCCCCAATATCTCTCCTAAAATAAGCTCCCTCAAACCCAATGTCATCAATGGCAGCATAACTCTTCCGGGCCGCTTCATCAATCGTTGAACCAAATGAGGTTACAGACAACACCCTTCCTCCCGAGGTGACCAATTGGCCATCACTGATCCGGGTACCGGCATGGAAAACAATGCAATCGCCTGTATCGCCGATCTCTATGGCCTTGCCTTTTTCATAGTCTCCCGGATAACCTCCGGAAACCATCATCACCGTCACCGCAGTTTGTGGATTAACTTCCAAGGTGTATTGATCCAGCTCGTGTCGGGCACAGGCTACCATCATTTCCAGCACATCAGACGCTATTCTGGGAAATACCACCTCCGTTTCCGGATCGCCCATGCGGCAATTGTATTCAATCACAAAGGGTTCGCCATTGACATTGATCAAGCCAAAAAACAGGAAACCCTGGTAGTCTATATTTTCCGCAGCCAATCCCTGGACGGTTGGCTTTACTATTTTTTCAATGACCTTACTTTTCATGGCATCATCCACAAAAGGTACGGGCGAAACTGCTCCCATGCCGCCGGTGTTGAGTCCCTGGTCTCCTTCACCTATTCGCTTATAATCCTTGGCTTCCGGCAATATCACATACTGCTTGCCATTGGTAAGCGCGAATACAGAAAACTCAATTCCCGACAAAAACTCCTCTATCACCACGGTAGCAGACGCCTCCCCAAACATACCATTCAACATTTCCGTGAGAGCATCTTCCGCTTCTGCAACATCATCGATGATCAACACGCCTTTGCCCGCTGCCAGTCCATCTGCTTTTAACACATAGGGTGATTTCATGGTCCTCAAATAATCAATCCCCTGCTGCAAATTGGTAGCATCACACTCAAAATATCCCGCCGTAGGTATCCCATGTCGTTGCATAAACTTCTTGGAAAAAGCCTTACTGCCCTCCAACTTAGCTCCCTCCGCACTGGGCCCTATCACCTGAATGTGGTCATACTTCTTAAAATGATCCGCTATACCCGCCACCAAGGGCGCTTCCGGTCCCACCACGATCAGAGAAATCTCATTTTCCAATACAAACTCCTCCACCATGTGGAAGTCGCCCATGTCCAGCTTCACATTGACCCCCAAGCCCTCCGTACCCGGATTGCCCGGAGCAATATACAATGTCTCCAATGCCTTCCCTTTCGACAATGCCAATGCCAGCGCATGCTCTCTGCCCCCACTTCCCAACAACAAAACCTTCATTTTTGCAATTTTGTGCAAAGGTAAGCAAAGTGGCCTTACCTTTCAGCTAGGTTAAGAAGGCTATGAAACACCAATGAATACACTGTGCAAAGGAAGGTTTTAACCACAATTCAAAATTTTATGCTGTAAAGCCTACGAAATAAAAATGGAATCCCTGAAAAATTGAAAATTCTGTTTTTTGCATATTACATAACTTGAAAAGCTTTTAGTTATTAAAATGAAACAGCTATCCTGCTTTAAATCCAGAAGTCAATTCCAACCATTTAAAATGAATTTTATATTAATTATTTTGAGTAATTTCATTATTTGTTGATTCAAATAAAGAAACTACTCTGTTGTAAAGTGAAATTCACCACATTTTCAAAATTGAAACTGTAACAAATTTCAAATTTGCAAGATCAGTTATGTAATATTCGTTTATTGCAATGCCTTTACTAAACAATTAAAAAAAATTATTTGACATGGAGCCAATCCCATATTATTTTGACAATGTTAGACGCTGTGCAATGGTTTTGAAACCTAAGAAACCTTTTCTTGACTGGTTGAGTCAGATTGACCCTGAAAGTGGCGAATTTGATATCCTATCAGACACCGATGTTTATTTGTTGCCTGACTTCGAGACATTGGAAGAGTTGGAAATATGGCTTGCCGACAACTTTCACAACATTTTTGAAGACCAATTGAACAACTGGTACACTGATGAATCACTTTGGGTTCAAAATCGAACTTTCCAACTCTTTAAAGAATGGTTTGAGTATACCCTACACACTATGGTTTGGGATACTTTGGAAACGGATATAGACAAAGTTTAAAAGACCGGCAGTAAATAAATTAAACTGGTAATTGGAGTTGGTTTTTGGTTGTGTAGTTTTTTCTCTTATTTAGACAGGAAACAATAAAGTTGCCTGTTTACAAAGGATTGCTCCTCTATTGCCAAAAAATATCCCATGTGAAATCCAGATTTTACAATTTTGAATATTAAATCCCAGATTCCCGTGAGAATGCCTATTCAAAATTCCCAAAACCAGTTAATAATCCAAATATTTTGACTTAATTCCAATAATTTGTACTATTTTTGCGATTATAGTCTAATATTTTGGGTAAATGTCAATATTAAGGCAAATTGAAAAAACCATTGAAAGTGATTTTTTCAAAGGGAAAATCATCTTATTACTGGGTGCAAGACAGGTGGGTAAGAGCACTCTTATCCGCATGTTGCCATCTTGCGCTTCAAACCCCACTCTTTGGCTGGATGGTGAAAATTCGGATGTGCATCAATTGCTAAAAGATGCCAACATTGAACGGTTGAAACAGCTTGTTGGTCAACATAAAGTACTGGTAATCGATGAAGCACAAAAAATTGAAAACATTGGTTCTATTCTTAAACTGTTTGCAGATTATTGCAAAGATATCCAGGTCATAGCTAGTGGTTCAAGTGCATTTGAGCTACGCAATTCACTTAACGAACCGCTTACCGGGAGAAAGTTTGAGTTCAATATGTTTCCGGTTTCTTTTACTGAGATGGT
>CALJKQ010000102.1 GCA_937973565.1 uncultured Saprospiraceae bacterium
GGCAATGGTCAGACCCTGTCCGGGATTGATGGCTGCCGTGGTTTCCCCTTTGATGGTACGACCTTCCTGGCGGATGGTGGCTTCCTTGCCATTTTCGCCTTCCATGCCGGTGAACACCCGGAGATTGTTGTATCGGATGCTGATGCTATCGGGCAGCAATACGGAAAATGAAGCTTTTTCGATTACAGCCTGCCAGTCGTTGCCGGTAATGTTCCAATAAAACTCGCTGTATTCAGGCGTAGATATGAAAGGACCCTCAACGGTGTAGCGAATGATGTATTTCTGTGGGCCGGAGAGGTAGACATCGGGGTCGCCGATGCGGATGGATTTCATGCCACTTTTTTTACTCACCTTGTAAGGGTGGTTGTCAACCGAGATATCGGAAATTTCGGTTTCGTATTTCATGCCGTTGTTGCTGAAACGATAGGGAATGTCGCGGAAGATGCCCCTTTTTTGTTCCGTAAAAAATACATCTAAGGTTTCGGTTACCTGGATTTTTCCCTCTTTGGAAATTTGAATTTGAGCGTCAAAAGAATTGATTTTAAAGCCTTGAGAAAAAGAACTTACAAGGCATACCATCAAAAAAGAAAGCGTAAATAAATGTCTCATGAAAGCAAGATTTTCAAACCTTCCAACGATGGGGTACAAAGATTGGTTCAACAAAGCAGGGATTAACGACCAATGTCATGAGACAGCCAATCAACAGCTGAAAAGTTACGATGAAAGGGGCTTCAACCCTTTTTATTCGATATGTTAAATATTATTTGGTGGAATAGAAATTTATAACATAAAATTTTCCAGCATCCAAATTCTGATTACATTTACAGAATAATAGTTTGTCGTTGAAGAAAAAACTGAAACAGCTTGCGCAGGTCAGGCACCGTCCCAATTTCATGGCTTATGCCTGTCTGGTGGGTGTGTGTTTCTTTTGGGGCACTACCTGGGTGGTGAGTGCCTGGACGGTGCGACAAGGTGTTTCGGCTTTGCAGGTAGCGGCTGTAAGGCAGGTCATAGCGGGCATTATCCTGTGTGTTTCCTTGTGGTGGGTGCACAAAGATCAACTGGCGCTGCCATCGTGGAAGGATACTTTTTTGTTGGCTTTTCTCAACTTCGTGTGCAGCAATGCGCTGAGTACCTGGGGTGTCAAGTACATTCCCGGCGGACTGGGTTCGATTGTAGGAGCGGCGTACCCGCTGTGGATTGTAGTTCTGTACACCTGGTTTTTCGGAAGGAAGATTTCGGCTGCCATTTGGGTGGGCATGCTTTTGGCTTTTTTTGGTCTGGTGCTGGTCTTTTATCCGTCGCTGATGGGAGCCGATGTAAAAGGTAATTTTGTTTTTGGTTTTGCCTTGTCGGTCTTCAGTTCCATCACCTGGGCCCTGGGCACCATCTATACCAAAAGACAGGCCGATCGAAAAGTGAATCCCTATTTCAGCATAGGCTTACAGATGTTGTTGAGTGGCAGCGTACTTTGCCTCGTCTTGTACATGGGAGGACAGTTTACCCCCTTGCAGGCCATACCGTCGGGCGTGTGGGGAGGAATAGGATACCTGACTTTGGTCGGCAGTCTGATTGCCTTCAGTTGTTTTTTGTATGCACTCAAACACCTGCCGGCTGAGCAGGTGAGTATATATGCTTACGTGAATCCGATCGTAGCCTTATTCATCAGTCATTTTACCATGGGAGAAGCCATAACGCCTATGTTGCTCATGGGTACCGCCGTGGTGATT
The DNA here is from genome assembly GCA_937973565.1 of uncultured Saprospiraceae bacterium. Taxonomy (GTDB): domain Bacteria; phylum Bacteroidota; class Bacteroidia; order Chitinophagales; family Saprospiraceae; genus JADKBO01. The sequence goes on from CALJKQ010000102.1 coordinate 1,731, forward strand.
GTAGGCGTGTATAGCATCAACCGCGCCTTTAAAATGGAGGCTGTAAGCTAAAGTGAGGCGAGTACCTCAGTGATCAATTCGCCCTGTTTGGCAGCCGTGACATCATCAGCCACGTGCAGGATCACACCTTTTTCATTTATAAAATAGGCCTTGCGATAAACCCCGGTGACCTCCTTGCCCATAAATATCTTGGGACCATAAGCCTCAAAGTCGTACATCATCTTTTTTTCCGGATCTGCCAGCAGGTCGATTTTTAGTCCGTACTTATCCACAAATTTTTTGTGTTTGGCCGGCTTATCGGGGCTCACTCCAAAGATGCGGAACCCTTTGGCAGCAGCCAGCTCCACCACGTCATTGGCCGTAAATACCTGTTTATTGCAGGTAGGCGTATCGTCCTGCCCGTAAAAGAAAAGAATGTATTTGTGGCCCATCAGGGAGGAATGGGTGATCTCGATGCCGTTTTGGTTGAGGGCGGTGAAGGGAGGGATGGTATTCATTTTGATGAAATTTTAGGACGAAATTAATCAATTATGGTAATTCGTTGGGGCGGATGGCCATCCGCCCCGTACGGGGATAAAATTTTATATCTTTGATTAAATTTGGGAGGATGCTAAGAAAATTATTAGATTTTTTTTAGTGAAAGATGAAGCGGTAAATGGATGAAGCTGTTAAGAGATAAGGATGGTATCGGTTTATTTAAGAAGCTGTCTGCTTTTTGATATGTTCAGAAAAAGTAAAAAGAAAATCATTTTCGAATTGGTAATGGCAGTCACTACATTTGGAGCTGCTCAAGCTAAAGTTACGATGTCTTTGTATAAGTGGATAGATAAAATAAATTCAGGAGGTCTGGGTGATATGTTAAGTTCCGTATTTGACAAGGCTAAGACTATGGGAGGAAAGGTAAAGAATTTGTTTTCAAAATGCAAAATCCTTGGTACGGGTTGCTTTGTAAAAGACACACCCGTTTTAATAGCAGGTACATCCCATTCAATATCACTACGAAATACTTTCCCAGCCTACGCAATGGCTGCTTTGCCCCTCGTGTCACCGGTACCCATCCAAGACGTATCCCTCCTCGACTACGCCGTCACCCACAAAAGTGTCAATGAGGCTTCAATCAGTGAAAGCAATGTATCATACAACCTAACAGCCAGTGCGGACGATACCTATAAAATTGACACCCACAAAGTGCCAAGTCGAAGTCAAGACCTCTATACAAGCGATGAACAGAGACTTCGGGATCAATATGAAATCGATGAGGATAACTGGCATGAAGTAGCTTTTGAAGAAGTCAATGGCACCTCCACTTGTAGGCTGGCGCTGCACAATGACTGGATAATAAAACATGGCTATGCAGTGGATGGCATTGTAGAAATGAATCTGCCAGAACAGGGGATCTCAGGGCCATTTAAGATCACAGCCATCAAACACATCATCCCCCAGAAGAAGCCGGTGGATGAAGACCCTGATGACGAATGGGAATATAAACCGGTAACCGGCTTATTCACCCACCGGAGTGACCAGGTCCACACCCTGGCTTTTGCAAGTGAGGATGACTCACAAGTAGAGACGCTTGGTGTCACCGCTGCCCATCCGATTTTCTCTACCACCCACCTGGACTGGCGACTAGCCGGTGAACTGGAAGCCGGTGAAAAGGTACTGACTTATAATGGTGAAGCCACCGTGCTCAGCAATGAGCGTAAGCCGGGAAATGAGTATGTCTACAACCTCGAGGTTAAGGATTTGCATAACTTCCTTGTGGGGGACTTTGGGGTGGTGGTGCATAATGGGTGTTGGAAATCTTATATGGAATCATTCTTTGTAAAATACACAAAGAAAGCTGATCCAGATAATGATTGGGTTGATTACATAATAGAAAGTAAGCCTGGCAGTTTGAAAGAAAGACAACAACTAAGTAGATTAGGAGCATATCAACAAAAAAGAATGACTGTATTAACAAAAGACAAAACAGGTCAAGACCTTCCAGGTATCGATGGAATTAGTGATGATGGTAGGCCAATATCATTAAAAGAAGTAACGGAGTACAATACTAATACATTAATAGAAAAAATTAAGGACATTGGAAAAAAAGGAGTTAATGCAAAAAACAACTCCTTACCTCAGCTAGTTGATCTAGATGGCATGGTTACTGCAACAAAATTTTCTAAGGCAGAAATAAAAGCAGCGATTGATGCCGCAAGAACTAATGAGTCCACAATGTCGATTGTAAAGAAAATATTCATAGAAGGAAGTGATGGATCAGAATGGTATTAGACAAGTAGTTAATCAGTTTACAAGAAAGAAAGAACTATTTTATACTAGTTATTCTCTAAACTCGTTTTTCACAATTTCTGACTTATATAGATTATTAATATTAATTGATAAACATTACGATTATTTTTTAAAGGATAGTTTTGATGTGATTTCTGACTGGCATAATATTGAACATTTCGAATTTAATGACAAACAGGATTATGAATTATTAATATGTCCTAGTTTATTTTATCATGAAGGTATAGAATTAAAAAAAGATCCTATAAACGATGCTTTTAGCATATCAATAAATCCTGATAGTAATTACCTGATTTTTAATATCTATGCAGATTTATACACAGACATTAGATATGGATTGGATGAAAAAAATCAGTATTATAAGATAATTCAATCTCATGCAGCTGAATTGAATAGGAAAAAATTGTCCAATTTTTTAAAGGAACTAGAAGTGGTTTTGGACGGTAAAATTTCAGAATATAATACGGATAATCATCTTACGAAGGAATCTATATTTAAATATGGATTTAGAGATAACGCTGCTCTAATCGAAGATGATTATAAAGATGAACTTTAAATTATAAAGCCTAACACTTCAGCTTGTTAAAAATGAAAGAGCCCTGAATCCAGGTTATTACTATTGAAGTTTATTGCCCTTAGCGAAGCGTATTGCACTAAGCGAAGCGTATTGACCTAAGCGCGAAGCGCGAATTGCCCCCCCCTTTCAACTCACCACCTTCACCTCCCTCAACGGATACGGTATGTCAATACTATTGGCTCTGAAATCCAGCAGGATTTTTTTGCGTAGGTCGGATAGGACTTTTTCGATGAAAAATAGCTCGTCGGAATAGATGACGAGTTTGAGGGAGATGCTGTATTCACCCAGAGAGGTCACCTGTACGGTGGGTCTTGGGTTAGGAACGATGTCGGGCAGGGCGGAGGCGGCATTGAGGAGGATGCGCTCTACTTTGTCGATGTCTTCTTTGTAGCCCACCTGCACATCGATGGTGAAGCGGGCGGGGCTTTCGTTGTGGCTCCAGTTGGTGACGTTGTTGGCTACCAACTTGGAATTGGGTACGATGATGAAGACGAGGTCGCGGGTTTTGATTTCGGTGGTGCGGAGTTTGATGTTCTTTACCACGCCCACCATGCCGTCGATCACCACGATGTCGCCTACCGCGATGTTGCCTTCAATGAGGAGGATGAAGCCCGCCAGGAGATCGGAAAAGGTATTTTGGAGACCCAGACCGAGGCCTACAAGCAGACCGGCGGAGCCCAGCACCACGGCTGAAAGTTTGAAGCCAAAGACTTTGAGCACAAAAAGGAAGGCGATGAAGTAGATGACATATTTAATAATACGCGATACCGCAAAGGCCCTGCCCGGGTCGATTTCTCTCTTTTTGGCATAGGTACGGATGAAAAGCCGGTATAAAAATAACTCAACGATCTTGGCTATCAGGAGGATAAGTGCCGTATAAAACAGACTGCCTGCCGTCAAAGTAAAGCTCCCCATTTTTAAAAGGGGGTAATTCCATAAGCCGCTCATTGCCTAATAATATTTGGTAAAACTTGAATAAAAATGCAAAAATACTTCACTAAGGCTTAAAAAATGGGTAATTTAACTCGAAGTTTATATTTTCTATACGACAAAATGTCCAATAAGTGATTGTAAATGAACCCCTTATTTTCTTAAAAATTGTCAAATTGTGGAAAAATTTGGGTAAAAACTTTTCTTTATTACCAAAAAAATGTGACATTTGCGGTCTTTAAAAAAAAGAGCATCATTATTACAACCATATAATAAACAAGGAAAAACGATGAGGAAAGCTGATTTGGTAGCATCGATCGCAGACAAGACCGGAGTGGCAAAGGTAGATGTCCTGGTGACCATGGAAGCCTTTTTTAACGAGGTGAAAGACACTCTGGCTAAAGGGGAGAATGTTTACATCAGGGGCTTCGGCTCTTATGTGATCAAAAAAAGAGCTAAAAAGATCGGCAGACACATCAAAAAGAACAAAGCCATCGAAATTCCGGAGCACTTTATCCCTTCTTTCAAGCCCGCAAAAGTATTTGTGGAGCAGGTGAAAGAAAAGGTGACATCTGCACCGGTTGACGAAGGAAACGAAGATTAATCGCCGTAGCTGTTGAACCGTCAGCAGTTCATAGCGATAGGTGTCGCCCTGGTACTCTTTCTGGCCATGTACTTTGGCTGTGAGACCAGACCGGCACAAGTCAGGAATCTTGAAAAGTCGAGAAGTCTTTCCCTGGAAGTAACGGGGATAGAAAACCTGATGCAGGAAGCCAGAAAAAAGGTAAACCCTTCGGATCTCGCTGCTTTGGATGCCATTTCGGAGTCGATGCAGCAAGACAGTCTGGCCACTCTTGAAATGTTGTCGTCCAAATGGTATGAGTTGGGGCAGCCCGCCATTGCCGGCTACTACGCAGAACAACTGGCCGATCTGAAAAAAGATGAAACCAGCTGGAGCATAGCAGGCACTACCTACTGGCTCGGCTTAAAAGCATCTTCCGAAGATAAGGTGAGGCAGTTTTGTAAAGCCAAAGCACTTGCAGCTTTCGAAAAAGCCATGTCGCTCAACCCTTCGAATGTAGATCACAAAATCAACAAGGCCCTGTGTTTTGTTGAAATGCCGGATGAAGGAAACCCCATGCAGGGCATCCTGATGCTGAGGGAATTGAACCAAAAGCATCCCGACAACGTGAATGTGATGGTGCAATTGGCCAGGCTGGCACTCAAGACCAACCAATTGGAGCGGGCTAAAGAACGATTGCAACAAGCCCTGGAAAGAGAGCCCGGCAACAACACAGCCAACTGCCTGATGGTGGAAACACTGGAAGCATTGGGAGACAAAGAAAATGCTGCGAAGTATCGCGAAATATGTAAAAAATAATTTTTTAACAATAAAATTTTGATCACATGCCTTGTGGTAAAAAAAGAAAAAGACATAAGATAGCTACACACAAAAGGAAGAAGAGACTGAGAAAAAACAGACACAAGAAGAAGAACAGATAGTCTAGTCCCTTTCGTGGTGTGAAGCCATTCGGCTTCACCCACGCAACATCCCAGTGACCGGCTCTTAGCAATTCCTATTTATATACTCCATTCTACACCTTAGGCAAGGATACGGCATGCGCTGTGTTCTGTTTTATCATTTGAATACTTTACAACTTTGGAGAAAGAATTAATTGTCAATTCGTCTCCCGCTGAAGTTGAGATTGCCTTATTGGAGAATGGCAAGCTGGTTGAAATCCACCGACAAAAAACCAGCGTTAACTTTTCAGTTGGAGATATTTTTCTGGGAACGGTTAAAAAAACCATGCCCAGCCTCAATGCCGCCTTCCTGGACATAGGTCCGCGTAAGGATGCATTTCTGCATTATACAGACCTTGGGCCTCAGATCAAGTCCCTCATCAAGTTTACCAATTTGGTGATGAACAAAAATCACAATTCGCCCTACCTGGATAACTTCGAACAAGAGCCCGATAATATGAAAAACGGCAAAATCGAAGCCGTCTTTCCAAAAAATACCAATGTACTGGTTCAGGTCCTGAAAGAGCCCATCTCTACCAAGGGCCCCAGGCTGAGCTGTGAAATCACCATTCCCGGTCGCTTTCTGGTGATCACCCCCTTTTCTGAAAGTGTGGCGGTTTCCAAAAAGATTGCCAGCAATGAAGAAAGAAAACGCTTGAAACTGCTGATCGAAAGCATCAAACCCAAAAAGTTTGGTGTGATCGTGAGAACCGCGGCCGAAGGTAAAAAGGTAGCCGACCTGCACGCCGAAATCAAAGACCTGACCGATAAGTGGGAAAAGATATACGAAGAACTGCGCACTTGTCGTGAACCGCAAAGACTGTTGTCGGAACTCGATAAGACTTCCAGCATCCTGAGGGATGTGCTGAGTGGCAACTTCACCAAAATCGTGGTCAACAACAAGGAGATGCACGATAGTATCCGGGATTACTTAAAGAGCATCGCACCGGAAAGGGTCAAAATCCTCAACCTCCACAAAGGCAATAAGCCCATCTTTGATCAGTATGAGATTACACGTCAGATCAAATCTTCTTTCGGTAAAACGGCTACGCTGTCCAGTGGTGCCTATATTGTGATAGAGCAGACCGAAGCCATGCACGTGGTGGATGTCAACAGTGGTCCGAAGATGATGAAAAAAGAGCAGGACGATGCTTCGCTCACCATCAACATGGAAGCCGCCGAAGAAATCGCACGGCAGCTTAGATTGAGGGACATCGGGGGTCTGATCGTTATCGATTTTATCGATATGAAAAACCCCGAGCATAAGACACAGTTGTACAATGCCCTGAAGGCCCACATGCTCAACGACCGGGCGCAGCATACCATACTGCCATTAAGCAAATTTGGATTGATGCAGATTACCCGTCAGAGGGTAAAACCGGCAGTACACATCGAAACCCAGGAGGTATGTCCTACCTGTAACGGTACCGGCAAATCGGCTGCCAGCATTCTGGTCATCGATGCCATCGAAAGAGACCTGGCCTTTATCATGCAGAATATGTCGAAGCCCAAACTTACGTTAACGGTTCATCCCATTATCAGGGCTTACCTGCAAAGGCGGTTGTATGCACAGCAAAGAAATTGGTATTTGAAATATTCTTCCTGGATTTCTATCCACGAAGACAACGACTACCAGTTGTTGCAGTATGTATTCAGGGATGCCAATGGCGACAAGATTGTACTGGATTAAATCACCTATATACTTGCGGCTGGCACATTGTCGTTATCTTTGTTGCGCATGAGAGCCTTTGAGACCAAATCCTTAATTTTTACCCCCGGGGTGGTTGTCCTGGCCTTAATGGCTTGTATCTCGGTGTTTTTTTCCTGTAAAAAAGACACGACCCCCTTTGAGGGAAATGCAAGGATTACAGTCTCAAGTGATACCCTCTTCTTCGATACCCTCTTTACCAAAGTAGGCAGTGCTACCCAGTTTTTTAAGATTTACAATAAGGAAACCTCTCCTGTTTTGGTCGATATCCGACAGGAAAAAGGCCTGACCCAATATCGCTTTAATGTCGATGGTCAGGGCAATCTGGACGATGGCCCGTATGAAATTGGACCCAATGACAGCATCTATGTTTTTGTGGAAGTCACCATCCAACCCGATGCCCCGGTTTCGGTGAGTCCTTTTTTTGTGGAGGATAAAATCATTGTCAGCCAGGGAGATAATGAACAGACTGTACAATTGGTGGCCTATGGTCAAAATGCCAATTATATCCCATCTATCAGTGGCAAGGGCAACGTGAGTCTGCTCAGCTGCAACCTGGGTACAATCAGCTGGAACGATGAGAAACCGTATGTCATCTACGGTGTATTGGTGATTGATAGCTGTACCCTTGTATTGCCGGAAGCCTGCAAAATTTATGTGCATGGTGGCATCGTTGTCAACGATCAGCAAGCATACAACGACGGACAAATCATTGTACTGGGGCAGGGCTCCATACGTGCCTTGGGCAGTCCTGATAAAAGAGTCATCATCACCGGAGACCGGCCAGAAGAAGAATACCAGCACCTGGCAGGACAATGGGGCGGCATCCGTTTTGTGGATGGCAGCAAAGGCAATGAATTCAACGATGTGTTGATACGCAACGCCATTGTAGGTATCATCGCAGATTCGGCTTCCACCGTTGATTTCAAAGCGGTTGAAATTTCGGATTGCGCCATTTTTGGTATCTATGCCCGACAAGCAGATATTACCGCCCAGAACCTCTTGATCCACAACACCGGGTCCAGCGCGGTAGCCATTGTACAAGGTGGCAAACACCGGTTTGATTACTGTACCTTAAATACAACGGTCAACCAGGATGAATCATTGACGATCTCCAATTTTTATTGCACAGATCCCTTGTGTCAGGAATTGGTGCTGATACACGACCTCGATTTTACCATTACCAACAGCATCATTACCGGTGCGTCAACAGACGAAATTGCATTGAATCCATCGGATGCCGCTGATGTGGGCAATCGGTTTAAGTATTCATTTTCCCATTGCCTGGTACGGGTAAAAGATTTGCTGAAACCCGTAGCATTTCCCGATTTCCTGGATCAATGCAATGGTTGCATCGTACAGGAAGTGCGTGATGTGGTATTTCAGGATGAAGATAAATACAATTTTCGCCCCGATTCGATGTCGGTGGTGTTGGACAAGGCGCTACCGGTAGCCGGCATCAACAGAGATCTTGCAGGAATGCTGAGAAGTGCAACCACTCCGGATTTGGGTTGTTATGAACAATAAATAGCAGATATGTTTGGGATATACTTAGAACTCGGCTTTAAACACATCCTCGACTGGCAGGCTTACGATCACATCCTTTTTGTGATGACCTTGTGTGCGGTGTATGTACTGAAGGACTGGAAAAAAGTATTGTGGCTGGTAACCGCATTTACGGTGGGGCATAGCCTTACCCTGGCCCTGGCTGTTTTTCATTTGGTAAACATATCACCTTCCATCATCGAAAAGTTGATACCGGTAACGATCATGATTACCGCTTTGTCCAATATTTTCTGGAATGCTGAGGGAGGCAACCGGATGCGATGGCTGTACACTATGGCCGGCTTCTTTGGGCTCATCCACGGTCTTGGTTTTTCCAATTACCTGAAGGCCCTGCTGGGCTCGGAAGAAGATTTGCTCCTGCCTTTGTTTGCCTTTAACCTCGGCGTAGAAGGAGGGCAGATTTTGGTAGTAGCCGTGGCCATGACCCTCAATTTGTTGTGGACAAGGGTGTTGAGGTTCGACAATTATTTTTGGATCCGCGTGGTATCTATTATCTCCTTTTGGGTAGCGTTTTACTTGTTGTACAAACAATTCTAGGCCACTGATCACATTACTTGTATCGATGTTGTATTTTAACCTGCTCCGGCCGGCACATGATATACACGTATCCAATACGCAAGTAAAGATCAGCGAAACAGGAACAATCGAAATAGTAGTAAGGATATTCTACGATGACCTGCAGCAGGCCATGGGCCTCCAACCCGGCCAGGCCCTTCCCTCGAAGTACCCAAGTGCCGATGCCCTGATCGAAAAGTACCTCAGCGAAAAGATGAAGTGGACGTTTGATGGCAAAAAAAGAAGTCCGCGTTATATTAAAAGCAAAGCAGCCAGTCCGGCGGTGTGGGCGTACCTACAATTTGAAGAATCGGCTCAAAGTGTAAAAAGCATTCGGCTCGAAAACAAATTGCTGTTAGACCAGTTTGATGATCAGACCAATATGGTTCGCGTTGAAAGTCAGGGTCAGGAATACAATTTTATCATGGATAAAAACAACTGGTTTGTCGACATCAGCTCCGAAGCCCATTGAATATGCCGATGTGGTAATCCTGGGAGGAGGGGCAGCCGGTTTTTTTGCTGCTGCCAATTTCGGGCAGATGGCAAAGGGCATAAAAATCATTTTGCTGGAGCAGGGCCGGGAGGTTTTGCAAAAGGTAAAAATATCGGGCGGAGGCCGTTGCAATGTAACCCACGCCTGCTGGGACCCCAATGACCTGGTTGGCCATTATCCCAGAGGATCCAAAGAAATGCTGGGCCCTTTCCATAAGTTTGCCTGTGGCGATACAGTGGCCTGGTTTGAGGAAAGGGGCGTACCCTTAAAAATAGAAGAAGACGGACGGATGTTTCCCGTGAGCGATGACAGTGCCTCGATAGTAGATTGTTTGCTGAAGTACGCCAAAAAGGCGGGCACGGCGATACTGACCTCTCAAAAAGTAATCGGGATTGACGAAGATAAATACGGATATAAAATTGAATGTCACGGTATCACCATAAAGAGTAAGTATGTACTGATAGCTACCGGCAGCACGCCATCCGTATGGAAGATGTTGGCCGGTATTGGCTATGAGATCATACCACCGGTGCCATCCTTGTTTACCTTTCATATTAATGACAAGGCACTGCACCAACTCATGGGTTTGTCGGTACCCGATGCAGCAATCAACTGCCGGCAATTTCAATTGGTAAGCAAGGGGCCTGTGTTGATAACGCACTGGGGCGTGAGTGGTCCGGCTGTGCTAAAGATGAGTGCCATGGGTGCGCGGGAGATGCATCTGTGTGCCTACCGTTTTGAACTTGAGATATCCTGGGTGCCCGGATGGACGATAGAAGCGCTGGAGGCTTTCAGAAAGACAAGAGGTTCGGCCAGTGTGGCTGGGCAAAGTCCGGTGAACTTGCCATCACGACTTTGGAAATACCTCGTAAACAGAGCAGGAATTGATCACGATAAAAAATGGGCAGACCTTAATAAGGCAGAGATCGAAAAACTGACTACAGCCTTAACAAGGGATCTTCATAAGGTCAACGGCAAGAGTACCTTTAAAGAAGAATTTGTCACGGCCGGTGGTGTAGACCTGAAGCAGATCAATTTTTCGACCTTTGAAAGCCGAAAACACGCGGGCTTGTATTTTGCCGGAGAAGTGCTGGATATTGATGCCGTGACCGGAGGATTTAACTTTCAGGCAGCCTGGACGGGTGCGTACCTGGCTGCCAAATCGATTGCCAAAATTTTTTCTGCCCAATGAGCGTTTTATTAGCAGCGCTATGTTTGGCCCAATATGGGGTAAATGCCCGCAGACTGGCAAAAAAGCCCTATTTTTAGACATTGAATAGACAACATTATACCAGGAAATAAAAAAGATATGTATCAAAGACCCAGAAGAAACCGCAGGAGTGAAGCCATAAGATCGGCAGTACGGGAGACGAGATTGCACCCATCGCAATTGGTCGTTCCACTGTTTTTGACAGATGGAGAAAATCACCGTCAGGTTATCCCTTCGCTCAATGTAGCTTATCGCTTGAGTGTGGATGAAACCGAAAAAGAAATAGAGAGCTGCCTTCAATTGGGACTGGACAAGTTTATCGTTTTTCCGGCGGTGGAAGACGCACTCAAAGACAAGGTGGCCAGTTACAGCTATGCGGAGGACAATTTTTACTTACGGGCGGCCAGGAGGATCAAAGAAAAATATCCCCAAGCCTGTCTGATCAGTGACGTAGCGATGGATCCCTACAGCAGTGATGGGCACGACGGCTATGTGGAAAATGGAAAGATCGTAAACGATGTAACCTTGCCCATCCTCCAAAAGATGGCAGTGGCACAGGCGCAGGCCGGTTTCGATATATTGGGACCTTCTGACATGATGGACGGCAGGGTAGCAGCCATGCGGGAGGCCATGGATGAGGCCGGCTATTATGAGACGGGCATTATGTCTTACACCGCCAAGTATGCCAGTGCTTTTTACGGTCCGTTCAGAGATGCCCTGGATTCTGCACCCAAATCGGGGGATAAAAAAACCTATCAGATGGATCCCGCCAACAAATTTGAGGCCCTGGTAGAAGGAGAGCTGGATACCGCTGAGGGTGCTGATTTTTTAATGGTCAAGCCGGCACTGCACTACCTCGATGTGATATCGCTGATGAAAGAAAACTTTACCCTACCAATAGCAGCCTACCACGTGAGCGGCGAATGTGCGCTGCTGATTGCGGCATCAGAAAAAGGTTGGGTAGACAGGGTAAAAGGCGTAGATGAGACATTGACTGCCATCAAAAGGGCCGGTGCCGATGTGATCATTACGTACTTTGCCAAAGAATGGGCACAGCGATTCAAAAACAACGGCTAAATATCGACAGAAGTACCGATTCACAAGAGATATGAAAGATTGTTTTAATGTATAATTGTTATCTTTGGCCTTACTAATTTGATGGATGTTTAAAAAGGTTGAAAGTTATATCAACGGCTTGCCGAGGTTTATCCAGTTTCTGTGGATTCTGGTGCTCGTGGCTATGTTGTTTACAGGCATAGTATTCTTTTACATTGGCACCTTCTTATTGCCGGATACGGGTGAATTGGAAAATCCGCCGTATGAAATAGCCTCTGAAATCATAGCCAAAGACGGAGAGACCCTGGGAAAGGCGTTTAAGCTCAACCGGGAGTGGCTTACCTTTGATCAGTTGAATCCCAAGTTGGTAAAAGCACTGATTGCAACCGAAGATGTGCGTTTTTACAGTCACAGCGGCATTGACTTCCGGGGCACAGCCAGGGCCTTGTTTTTTTTGGGAAAGAAGGGAGGAGCCAGCACCATCACCCAACAGTTGGCCAAACAATTTTTTACCCAAAGATCGTCTTCCTTTTTGCGCAGGTCATGGCAAAAACTAAAGGAGTGGGTCATTGCCGTCGAGTTTGAAAGAAGGTACACCAAAGAAGAGATTTTGGCCATGTACCTCAACAAGTACGATTTTCTATATGGTGCCATTGGCGTAAGCACGGCTGCCAAGACCTATTTTGGAAAAAATCAAAAGGATCTGGAATACGATGAGGCTGCCATCTTGATCGGCATGCTGAAAAATCCATACATCTACAACCCCAAAATCAATCAGGACAAGGGCTTGAAGCGCAGATCGGTGGTGTTGAAACAAATGGAAAAAGAAGGCTACCTTACCGAAGAAGAGTACATGAAATATTCCCGCAAAAAAATTGACATGAGCAGTTTTAACCGGGAAATGTACAATACAGGGGTGGCTCCCTATTTCAGGGCTGAGGTGATCCATTGGGCCAAAAACATCCTGGAAGAGGATGAATACAGAAAACCCGATGGCACCAAATACAATGTGTTTACGGATGGTTTAAAAATTTACACCACCATCGACTATAAAATGCAGGTGCACGCCGAAGCAGCCATGCGCGAGCACATGATAGCGCTGCAAAGAAAGTACTTCACCGTGTGGTCGGGCAAAGATCCCTGGACCTTTGATGCCGATGACGAGAAAAAAGCCATTCGAAAAAACCACTTGTATGAGCAGTACCGTCAGTCTCAGCGCTTTCGGGATTTGAGAGCCTCTTATCTGGGCAGCATCACCAATAAAATTGTTGAGGAAATAGAAAATGCCAGGCTCAATGACGTGGATATTTTTCGCCTTTTTGATGCAGAAAAAGACAGGGCCAATCTGAGTAAGTGGGTAAGCCAGGGTACCATTACCGACGAACAAGCCGATGTTTACAAGGAGATCCTGAAGTCGCCCCACTGGATGGTACTCAAAAAACAATGGAATGCCCTGCGCAAGGTTGCTGATAAGGCGTTTGTGACACCGGTAAACATGAAGGTGTACGATTACGTAACCGGAGGTGAAAAAAGTGTGCGCATGAGTCCCAGGGATTCTATACGCCATCACCAGATGCACATGCAGATTGGCAGTATTGGTGTTGAACCTCAAACAGGAGAAGTCAAGTTCTGGATCGGAGGTATCAACCACAAATATTTTCAATTCGATCACGTGACCTCCAACCGACAGGTGGGCAGTACCTTTAAGCCTTTCGTATATGGTACTGCCATCATAGATCAGGCCATATCTCCTTGTTACAAAGTGCAGGACATAGCCTATTGCATCCAGGCCAACGATGCCGACTTCGGTTTGATGAGTACGTGGTGCCCGTCCAATGCCGATGGTAAATTTTCGGGTTCATTTTTGACTTTGAAAGAAGGACTCAAAGAATCCAAAAACTCGATATCCGTGTATTTGATGAAACAGCTGGGCAGTGTAGAAGCTGTAAGAAATTTTGTAGCCAATCTGAAAATTGACAAAAACAAAATCCCTGAGGCACCTTCCATTTGTTTGGGTACGCCCGAGCTTTCTGCCTTTGACATGGCTTCTGCCTATACAGCATTTGCCAACAATGGCATTCATACAACTCCCATTTATGTGACCCACATAACCGATAAAAACGGAAAGACCATCTATACCGCCATACCGGAACAAAAGAAGGCCATCAACCCGTCGTACAATTATGTGATTGTAGACATGCTCAAATACGTGGCAGAGGTAATTGCCAACAAGTACAAAAGTGAAATTGCCGGAAAGACCGGGACCACCAACAGCTACAAGGATGGTTGGTACGTAGGATTTACCCCGGGCATTGTGGTTTCCACCTGGGTTGGGGGTGATGCTGAATGGATCCGTTTCAATACGTTGGCCGATGGACAGGGAGCTGTGATGGCCAGGCCGTTTTTTGAAAAATTTCTTTCGAGGATTGAAAAAGACAATTCCATAGACTACGATGAGACGGCCAGGTTTGCAGTGCCTGCCGAGTTGTCAGTGGAGCTGGATTGCAGTAAATATGATGCTATAAACCACCAGCCCGGCTCCGCAAAACAGCCGGTTGATGAGTTTGAATCTGAAGAAGATTTGCGTTAGTGTGTACAAATGGTTGTTAGCATAACGTTAAATACCAATTAAAATAGGCTAAAACACATAACTTAGCTGTTCCTTTTAAAGTTATTACACAGGTATAAATTGAAAAAAAGTATGATATACAAAAGTTCTGTGGTGGTTGCCCTGATCCTTGGCTTTGTAGGTTTTAAATCGTTGCAGCCCACCATCACGGGCAATGACAAAGAGAGCCTCATCATTAGTGCCATGCTTCAATACGTTGAAAATGTGCATTATGCTCCCAAACCCATCGATGATGAGCTGTCGAAATTTGTCTTTAAGACCTATCTGGAAAGGGTAGATGCCGGTAAAAGATACTTTACCCAGTCGGACATCGACCAGTTGAAGATGTATGAAACATCGATAGACGATGAGATCAACAGTCGCACCTTTGATTTTTTCAACCAGTCATTGACCATCCTGGATAAGCGAATGGCGTTGGGTGAGCAATTTTACAATGAAATCATCGATCAGCCTTTTGAACTGGATCAAAACAGAAAGATTGAGTTGGATGAGGAGAAAAAGCCCTATGCCCGCGACGAGGCAGAGCTGAAAAAATACTGGAAAGACTTCCTCACGTATGAAGTCATTACCCGTCTCGACCGAAAGTTGGATGAACAAGCCGACAGCAAGGAAGCTAAAAAAACCGAAGCCCAGTTGTTGGAGGAAGTAAGAAAAGACATCAAAAAAACCTTTGGTGATTGGTTCGGCCGTTTGAAAAAACTCAGAAGGAGTGATCGATTCGAGACCTATGTTGGTTCTATTGCCAACTACTTTGATCCGCACACCGACTTTTTCAATCCCAAAGAAAAGCAGGATTTTGACATCAACATGGGTGGCAAGCTGGAAGGCATTGGTGCCAGGTTGCAGCAGGATGGCGATTATATCAAAGTGAGCGACATAGTTACCGGTGGACCTGCCTGGAAGGGCAAAGAACTGGAAGCCAACGACATTATTTTGTCGGCTGCTCAGGAAGGCAAAGAAGCAGTAGATATCACCGGTATGAGGGTTGACGATGCGGTGACCCACATCAGAGGGAAAAAGGGTACTAAAGTGACTTTGACCGTAAAAAAGCAGGACGGCACCATCAAACAAATCACCATCACGCGGGATGAAGTCATCCTGGATGAGTCATTTGCCAGATCCGTGATATTTGATATGCCGGGTGTGATCAACAACATTGGCTACATCAAATTGCCCAAGTTTTATTCTTCCTTTGAAAATGAAAAAGGAAACAGCTGTGCCGCGGATGTAGGCAAAGAAATTGAAAAATTGAAAGCCAACAATGTCAATGGAATTATACTGGATTTGAGAAACAATACCGGTGGCAGTCTCAACGATGTGGTAGAAATGTCGGGATTTTTTATTGAAGAAGGTCCCATTGTACAAGTAAAATCAAGGCAAGCCAGGCCTTATGTTCACCAGGACAGAGACGAGCGCGTGCAATACGACGGACCGCTTATCATCATGGTCAACAGCATGAGTGCATCTGCTTCTGAGATCATAGCAGCAGCCATGCAGGATTATGGCAGAGCCGTGATTGTGGGCAGTGCATCTACTTTTGGCAAGGGATCTGTTCAGCGATTTTTTGATCTGGACAAAGCCGTTTCCGGCAGTGACGAACTCAAGCCACTGGGAGAGATCAAAATGTCGGTACAGAAATTTTACAGGGTCAATGGAGGATCTACCCAATTGAAGGGAGTGATTCCGGATGTAATCTTACCTGATAATTATATGTACATTGAGGTAGGAGAAAAGGAATACGAAAATGCCATGGCCTGGACCGAGATTGAACCACAGACCTATTCACAAAACGTGGTAAAAATTGAAAACCTTGCTTCTATAGTTGAAAAGAGCAAGAAGCGTGTTTCCGGCGATGAGCGCTTTAAGAGTGTTCAGGAAAATGCCAAACGATTGAAGAAAAACAGAGATGAATCCGTAGTAAGTTTGTCATTGAAAGATTATAGGTCACAGATGGATGCGCTGGAGAAGGAGTCCAAAAAATACGATGAACTTTTCAAGGGAGACCTCAAAGGATTTTCTGTTAAAAACCTTCCACAAGACATGGATGGCTTAGCTGCCGATGAGTCCAAAAAAGCCAGGAACGACGACTGGTTTAAAGAAATGAAAAAAGACTTTTACCTGACAGAAACCATGCAGGTAATGAAAGACATGATTACCGGAGAAAAGTCATTTGGCTACCTGGTAGATAAAATAAAATAACAAAGCCTTCTGTAACCTGAACTTTTAGCTACCAAGTTTTTTGGGGGGGATTCCGAAAGGGGGCCCCCTTTTTTTTGCCGCCCTTCGACAGGCTCAGGGCTCATTGTTGTGGTGTATTTATTAAATTAGGTATTCCTCACAAGCTCGTCTCACGTCTCCGATAACGCGTCTCCGATAACGCGTCTCCGAAAATAAAAGTGACAACTGACATCTGCGTTGATTTTGATTCGTTGTTGGAAATGAGTAAATTTGTAAATAAACCACAGGATATGGAAAGCGATCAAATGTATCAATGGATGTACCCCATAGGGAAGTACGAAGTACCCGGCTTTATTGGTGAAAATGAGATTGGGCGGTGGATACAGACCATTGAAGATTTACCGACAGAGGTGCGTGGACTTGTGGATGGTTTGAGTAGCAAGGAACTGAGTTGGGTGTATCGACCTCATGGGTGGAACATGGCGCAGGTGATTCACCACATGTGCGATAGTCATACCCATGCATACATAAGGTTTAAGCTGGCTATGACGGAAGATACACCTACGATTAAACCATACAAGGAAGGTTTGTGGGCTATGTTGGAGGATTACAAGGTAGAGTATTTGCACCATTCATTGCAAATGCTGGATGCGGTTCATGCGAAATTTACCATCTTGTTGAGATCAATGGATATTCACGATTACCATAAAAAAAGTTATTTTCATCCGGAGAGTCATAAGAATTTTACTCTGGGAGAAGCGTTGGGGCTTTACGATTGGCATTGCAGGCATCATTTGGCACATCTTCACCAGGCTCTGGATTACAAGGGAGTCTTTTAAAATAAAAAGGCCACCGGATCTTTCCCGATGGCCCAACAATCAAAACCTTATGAAAAACACTATTTACCTTATTCTACGGTGATCTTCTTTAAATCATCGCTTTTTGCTTCCCTTTTGTGAAGGGTTAAAGTGAGCATACCATCTGTATATTCAGCTTTAATTCTATTGATATCAACAGTTTCAGGCAGGGTAAAGTTTCGTTTGAAGCTCGAATAATTGAACTCTTTTCTTTTGATCGCAGCTCCTTCAGGGAGGACCGGATTGGCTTTATCTGCTGAAACGATGAGTTGGTTTTTATCGACGCTGATGTTGAAGTCAGATTTTTCTAAACCGGGTACGGCCAGGATAATCTGGAAGTTGTCATCATGCTCTACTACGTTGGCAGAAGGAATGGAAAGGGTAAAATCTGCACCTACCATCTCGCTAATGCTTCTGTTGAGGATTTGGTCGAATATATTAGAAACGTTGTACATCGCTGTATATTGTTTTTGAGGATTAAAGAATAGAAATGGATTTGGGTTTGGCTTCTTCTGCTTTGTTGAGGCTTACCACCAGGATGCCATTGGCATAAGAAGCATGAATGGAGTCTTTGTTTACCTTGTCGCTAAGGCTGAAGACCCTTTTGAAGTTGTTGGCAAAAAACTCTCTGTAAATGGCTTTGCCCAATTGTTCGCCGGCCGTTTTTTCTGCTGTAATGGTCAGGTTGTTGTTTTCCAGGTTGATGTCAATCTGGTCTTTCTGAAAACCGGGCAGCGCAATGGAAATTTCATACTTGTCTGCGTATTCCACGATGTTGGACGCTGGCGTTGCGTATTTTTTCTCCTGGTCTTTGATGACCTCCTGTACGGGAGCATTCATGACCTCATGAAAGATGTTGGAGAAAATAGGAGCCAATGAAGTTGCGTGTCTGAATCCCGGATGTTTTCTGAATTTTGTATGCATGGTATAAATTTTTTGAGTTAAGTAATTTTGGAATGTCAGATCAAATGGAATACCAATGCCATTTTTGGGTACTAAATGTCAGTTTTTATTAAAAATATACTGCCAAAATGGCGCGTATTATTTTATTTGTATGTCAAAATGACATAAGTCAATTGAAAAACTGATGGGGATAGCAGCTTACAATAGCTGATTCGTTGTATCTTTGGAAGACAACACAGGCCATTGAAGATCTTACTTTACACCAATCTTGTTAAAGCCGGGGATGAAGTTTTCATTCGCCAGCTGATGGATAAGTTGGAAGAGAAGGCCATGGAAGTAGGCGTGATGCATGCCGGCTTATTGGATTTGCTAGGATTTGTGAGGCCCGGTGAAGCATATCCGCTGGTTACCAGCAGGGCGGAAGTAGAGTTGTTCTCACCCGATTTCATTTTGTCTTTGGGAGGTGATGGCACTATGCTGAAAGCCGCTTCTCTGGCTTGTGAGGCGAAAGTGCCTTTGTTGGGTATCAACCTGGGCAGATTGGGCTTTTTATCCAATGTTGAAAAAATGCATGTCGACCAGGCCATAGATAAGCTGGCTGCAGAGCAATACGTAATTGAAGAGCGATCGATGTTGGCTGTAACGGGCAATAAACCTTTGTTCACTGCACAGCCCTATGCACTCAATGATTTTACATTGCACAAAAGAGATACCTCATCGATGATTACCATCCATACGTATATCGATGATGAATTTTTGAATACCTATTGGGCAGATGGTTTGATCGTAGCCACACCCACCGGATCCACCGGTTACTCACTGGCTTGCGGTGGTCCCATCATCTTTCCGGGTTCGAGGAGTTTTGTGATTACCCCCATTGCTCCGCACAACCTCAATATGCGGCCGCTGGTGATCAGAGATGATGTACGCATCAGCTTTGCCATTGAGGGAAGGGCAGAAAACTTTTTGTGTACCATGGATTCCAGGTATGAGACCATTACAGATGAATACAAAATAACGGTGCACAAGGCAGCTTATACTACACGTCTGGTTGTGCTGGAAGGAATGCGTTACATGGCCACCATGCGGGAAAAATTGCTTTGGGGTCTTGATAAACGCAATTAGTATTATCCGAATATCTTTTTTACGCCGAACCGAAGCAGCAGGATCATTCCTAAAAAGAGCAGTCCGAACTGATAAAAAGGCATGTAGGTGAAGACCACAATATTGGTTTTTTCGAGGATCCACAATAAAACAATCAGTACCGTCAGAAAGAATACCAGGCTGCCTATCTTATCGAAGCCGGGTACATACTGAAAATCTACGTTTCTGCGTATCAGCCACAAGGTGAGCATCATGCAGATCACGGGTAAAATCTGGGTGTAAATATTGGCATTCATGATGCTGCCCCGCTCGAAAAAGAACATATATATACTCAGGGTCAGGGCAAAGATACCGGGAATGCAGGCCATGTAAACCAATACAGAATAAAGGTACTTCCAGGGTGATAGGTGGCCTTCATTTTTGCCAAAGATCATGGCCAAAAAAGCGGTTAAAGGCAAGGCCACAAACAGGGTAAGTAAGGTTGATGGGTTTTGCGAGCAGTGGCTGAAAAATTCTCCCAGGGTCATCTTTGTTCTTATTTTTTAGTAAAGATAAGAAATTGATCCACGCCATGCTTACCCAATCCTGAACCTCCTTTTTTTACCCGGTAAAAGGAACACCCAAATAGGGATTCAATTCCCTTATTTTTTCTGCCATTTTTATTTGAACGGCTTCGTCAGGCTGCGCATTGGATAACGGACGATGTGACAAAAACTGACTTATTTCATCGGCTTGTTGTATGCGCGTTCGGGTAACTTCGTCAAAATAGCATTCACTGAATTTTTCCCAAATATAATTGACAGCGAGACTGTTGGGATGGAGCATATCTTCGGCATAGAAACGATAATCCCGCAGATCGTCGAGTACCAGTTCGTAAGCCGGGAAATACGAAATATCGGGTGACTGCTGCATACACTCATAGATGGCAGTCCTCAGCAAGGACTTACTGATCTGGTTGTTTTCAAAACCGTCTTTGAGGTGTCTTACAGGGCTCAGGGTAAGAATCAATCGACAATCGGGATTCAATTGATGAAGGCTTTGTCTGAATCGATGTATGCTATCACAAATTTGTCCAGTGGACAGCAATTTCTTTTCAAAAAGCGAAGCGTGCATCTTATGGCAGTTGGATACAATCGTCTGGCTGTCCGATTTTTCGTACACCCAGCTCGTGCCCAGGGTTAAGAATACGAAACGTGCGGATGACAAAAATTCACGGGTATCATGCATTGCCCGGTTGATGTTTTGGAGGATAACCTCTTTTTCCGGGTGGTTGAATCTGCTGTGAAACTGGTGGTGTACGTAAACATTGTCTCTCCGGCTAAGTTCGTGGGCTTCAACGGCTGAGCCGGTAATGATTCTTTCCATCAGCCAGGCTGCCGTAACGGGATTGAAAAAGGTGCCCAGAGGATTGACCAAAACCGCAAATCTCGATTTTTGAAGTCGCTCTCCAAGGTTATCCGAAAAGCAGGAACCCATCAAAACCACCGGGTCCCGGTATTGAATGGTATAATTAGACTTATTTGGTATTAATTCGGTCCGAAAACGCATTATTTGATAATTTTACCCAAAAGTAAAGCGGGTAATGAAGTTTTTCAAAAATATACTGGGAAAGGATGTACAGGAGCCTTGCTATACTTTTGGAAGATTTTCAGATGTTTACCAGGCCGAAGAGCGCCAAATTTATTGGGAGCAAGCCATCGAAGCCCATGACAAGAAGCGATATCTGGAATCTATTTCCCTGTTTCTCAGTTTCCTGTCTCAGGAAGAACAAGGCAACGTTGAGGTGGAAAAGGTGAGTCCGGAAAAGATAAAATTCAGGATTTACCAGGGCTCAAAATGCATAGAAGGCTTTGCCAATCAGGATGGATTTTTCGCACAAGCTGTGATAGCCCATTGCAAAGAGATCAGTTTGGGGGCGATGCGTTCTTTATTGGAAGAAAATTACGAACTCCGTTATTCTGCCTATGCCCTGGATAGTGATGACAACCTCACCATGGTTATGCATACAGATCACCAGGATGGCAGTCCTTACAAACTTTATTATGGACTCAAGGAACTTGCCACGCAGGCAGACCGTCGGGATGATGTACTGGTGGCAGAATTTAAGGAATTAAGCCCCGTTTACAATGGCAACATCACGCCGCTGAGTGACCGGGATAAAAGAATACGCATCCAGTATTTCAGGAGTGAATTGAAAAGGGCTATTGATATTTTTGACCGGGAAGCCGGCAGGTTCGACAAGTATCCGGGGCTGTTATCCTATATTTTACTCAGCACCGGTTTTACCATTGATTATTTTCTGAAGCCCGAGGGCAAGGTTATGGACCATGTAGAAAATATATACGCCACCTATTTCCACATCAACATCTTTACCCCATCCCGTAAAAATGCGGAAATTTATCGTGAGCTTAAGAAGATGGTCGTCATCACAGATGAAGAACTGGCCCGGGAGTTGTACGAAACCAAAAATACATTTGGGCGGTTGGAAGCAGCAGCCCACATCAAATTGCAGGAAGTGACAGAACAGGAGCTCACCCATTTTGATTGGTATCTGCAAAGTGACTTGGCTGAATATGCCGTGTACATACCGCGCTATATTTGCAGCTTGCTTTTATTTGCCTATGCCTTGCCCTTGTTGGATCAAAAGTTGCTGCACTTGTTATTGCGGGTTTTGGAAAATGATTTTTTTGAAAGCCTTGGCTATGTGTCCCTGATCAAACACGATGGCAGTATTGATGAAAAAAGATTTGCTGAACGGTTTTCAGAGATTACGTCAAAATCCATTCTAAAAAATATTCCGTTCAAGCAATTGATGGGACAATTGGATTTTGAAAACAAAGCGCTTTTTGGTGAAAGTTATCTGAGGATGCTGAGTAAGCTGGATTACAATAAATTGGTCTTATGATTACCACTCACTTGCCATGGCTCGAAAACCTGGTGGTACAGATTGCCACCCCTTACGCTACCGGAACGGGATTCATCCTTTCGGCACAGGGAGTCATTGTCACCAATGAACATGTGGTTAGAGACAACTTAGAGGTAGTGATAGAAGGCATTGCTTTTACCAGGCAGCAAACAAAGGTTTTGTACCAGGATGAAAAATACGATCTTGCCTTCCTCGCCTTACCCCCCTATGATATGGAATTAAAGCCATTGGAGTGGGCTGAAAACGGCGCGGTAGCAGGCGATGAAGTGTTGGCTTGCGGTCACCCGTTTGGTTACAAATTTGCCGTAACCCGGGGTATCATCTCAGGGGTAAGTTATATGCTGGGTGCCCTGGAATATTACCAGCACGATGCAGCCCTCAATCCGGGCAATAGCGGAGGCCCCTTGCTCAATCTGAAGGGGCAATTGCTGGGTATCAATACTTTTATGGTAGATGGAGGGCAAAACATTGGGATTGCCTTGCCGTATTACGAGATTAAGAAAGTATTGGATGTATATGCTACCATTCTTCCGGAAAGAGCGGTGCGCTGCGCTTCGTGTGACCAGATACTAAAAGAAAAAAAACCGGTTGAGAAATATTGTCCCAATTGCGGAGCAAGAATCAAACATATTGCCGATGCCGAGGTATATGAGCCATTTGGCATTCCCAAAAAAATTGAAGATGTATTGAGTCAATTGGGTTATGACGTTGAAATTTGTCGCCGCGGTATGAACAACTGGGAGATTACGCAAGGCAGTGCCAGGGTGAATATTACTTATCATGAGCCGTCGGGTTTTCTCATTGCCGATGCCAGTCTTTGTTACCTGCCTATGGAAAACATGGGTGAAATATACACTTACCTGCTCAGGCAAAATTTTCACAACAAGGGCATGACCTTTGCGTTGAAGGACAACAACATTGTCATTTCCAGTTTGATCTACGATCAGCACATGCATTTTGAATCGTGTAAAAAAATCATAGCCAAACTGATCAAAGCAGCCGACAAGTACGACAACATCCTCATTCAGAATTTTGGTGCAAGGGCTATTTCAGAATAAAAGGGAACTTTATTAAAATGCATATAAACGATTGTTAATCAATATATAAAATGTTTTTTTTGATGAAAATGAACTTTTTGAGAATGGTTAACGTTTCTTAGACAATGCGTTTTTTCGGCAAAATACTATTTGCAATCACCATTGCGGTGACCTTAGGCGGTAAGCCGGTAATTGACTTACTGGTTTATGATACACTCGTTGCCGTAGTAGAAGAAAACGAAGAAGAAGTAGAAACCATTCATAAGGATACCATCAAAGAATGGAAGTATGTCAGAAAGGCTCTTTCGTTTGACGATCCATTGCAGGAAGAAGATGAAGTAGTGCACAACTACTCGATGGATGTCCTTACCTCTCTTTTCAAGGGCTCTGTTTCCCCCCAGCCTCCGGAAATTATTTAGTTTTCCACATAACATAGTACCGCCTTCGGGATTAAGAAGGTAGGATAAATCTATTGTGTGGCTTTGCATTCCTCTGATTGTTCAAAGAGGAAAACCTGTGGTATTTCATTATTCATCACAGGAAAAGGAATGGATGTATTCATTAACCTTTTCTGCAACAAAGCTAAATATGAAAATTCAATCCTATTTAAAGGCAGATTTACCTGCATCTTTAGTTGTTTTTTTAGTGGCATTGCCACTTTGTCTGGGTATCGCTATGGCATCCGGAGCGCCTTTGTTTTCAGGCATTCTGGCGGGCATAGTAGGGGGTTTGGTAGTAGGCAGTCTTAGCGGCTCTCAAGTGAGTGTATCCGGTCCGGCTGCCGGACTTACGGCAATTGTATTATCGGCCATCAGCAGTCTTGGTTCGTTTGAAGTATTTCTGAGCGCAGTGGTGCTGGCAGGTGTCTTTCAATTGTTGTTGGGCATTCTCAAGGCAGGTAGTGTGGCAGATTACTTTCCGGGCAGTGTAGTAGAGGGTATGCTGGCAGGTATCGGGGTGATTATTTTTCTCAAGCAACTGCCCCATGCCTTTGGATACGACAGAGATACTGAAGGAGATATGGCATTTGAGGAAAAAGGAGGATCCAATACCTTTACCTCCCTTTTTGATATGTTTGATTACATTCATCCATCTGCCATTGTATTATCGTTGGTCAGTTTGGCCTTGTTGATTATGTGGGAAAAAGTCCCTGCGCTAAAAAAGATAAAACTTTTGCCCGGAGCGTTGGTAGTAGTATTTACCGGCATCGTTTTGCAACAGGTATTGAGTTCACTGGGTGGCAGTTGGATATTGCAAAGCGAACACCTGGTTACACTACCGGTGATACAATCGGTATCGGATTTGGGAAAAGTAATCACGCTTCCTGATTTTTCTGCCATGCTGCAAAAGGATGTGTGGGTGGTAGCGGCAACGATTGCCATAGTAGCCTCATTGGAGACACTGCTTTGTATTGAAGCAGGTGATAAAATGGATCCACACAAAAGATATACCAACCCCAATCGCGAGTTGCTTGCCCAGGGAGTGGGCAATGCCATAAGTGGTTTGATTGGTGGGCTGCCCATGACATCGGTTGTAGTACGCACCACGGCCAACATTACATCGGGGTCGAGGACAAAGATGTCGACGATTCTGCATGGCTTTTTCCTTTTGGTTTGTGTATTGGCTATTCCGGGCTTATTAAATAAAATTCCCCTGGCGTCCCTTGCCGCCATTCTTTTAATGATTGGATATAAATTGGCCAATCCGGTGAAGTTGTATCATTATTACAAACAGGGTAAATACCAGTTTTTCCCATTTGCCGTGACCTTATTGGCCGTTGTATTGACCGATTTACTTACCGGTGTGGCCATTGGATTGGGACTGAGTTTATTGTACGTGTTGTGGGGCAATCTGAAAAACGCCTATTCTTTTTCAGTAGAGCAATACCACAAAGGCGACAAAGTGTACATAGGTTTGGCTCAGGAGGTAAGTTTTCTGAACAAAGCAGCCATCAAAAAAACACTGGCTCAATTGCCTGAAAACTGCACTGTAGTCATCGATGCATCGGCCACCCGATACATTGCACACGATATCCTCGAGTTGATCCGGCAATTCAGGGATGTGGTATCCAAAGAAAAAAACATACAACTGGAGCTTACCGGTTTCAAAGAAAATTACAGCATAGAAAATACCCAATACATTAAAATTTTTCCGGCCGGCAATCACCAAAAGCAAGTGGTGGCGGAGGAAGAAGAATCCTTTTTACTAAAATAAAACAATCAAAACAATGAAAGCGCATACCAAAGAAACCCAGGATACGATTACCCCTCAAAAGGCACTTCAGTTTTTGAAGGAGGGGAATGCCCGGTTTTTGAATAATCTAAAGATCAATAGAAATTTATTGGAGCAGGTCAACGACACCCGTGACGGCCAGTTTCCTTTTGCCTCCATTTTGAGTTGCAGTGATAGCAGAACCTCTGCAGAACTTATATTTGATCAGGGACTGGGTGATATATTCAGTGTACGACTTGCCGGTAATGTGGCCAGCCTATATGCCATTGGTTCGCTTGAATTTGCCTGCAAATACCTGGGCTCGAAAATTATTGTTGTGCTGGGCCACACCCAGTGTGGTGCTGTCAAGGGAGCTTGCGACAATTTCAAAGATGGCAATATAACCCAGCTGTTGGAACAAATTGCTCCTGCTGTAGAAATGGAGCAGGAGACCAAAGAAAATCGCCATTCGCATAACCCAGCTTTTGTTCACAAGGTAATGCTCAACAACGTAGCATTCCAAATCAGGAGAATTTATGCATTGAGTCCCACGCTTAGCCAGATGAAGATGGAAGGTAAGATAGATATCGTAGGTGGAATTTACGATGTGGGTACCGGAGAAGTAAGCTTTATCGAAATTGAAGAAGACGTATTGGAAGGGATAGTGAGAGAAGCTGATATATCAGCGGTTTAGTCATATTTGTTGCAGATTAGATTTGTTGAACGGGTCGACGAAGGTCGGCCCGTTTTTTTTTCGTATTAATGTGATATTAAAATCAATTTGCAAAAGCTTTTTGTAGCATATTTGCCTGTGAAACTGAAATACACAACCCTATAATGAAGCAACTTCGTTTTTTGATTTTTATTGGTGTATTCGCAATGCTCACTACTGCAGAAGTATGGAGCAAGCCCCTCCATATTCACGTAAAAATGGAAGGGTTGAACTACGACACCATTTGGTTGGGAACCACTTATGGAAGAAAGCCAATGGCAACAGCCAGCTACGCATTGAAAAATCAGGATGGAAGTTTTGATTTTAACCTGAAGGAAGGCCTTGCCCCGGGCTTTTACGCCATCATTTACAAGCCGGCGCCAATGACTCGATTTTATTATTTCCATTTAGCGATTGATGCAGACCAGGGAGACTTTGAAGTATCGTGTTCGATGAGCGATGTATTTGGGACTCTTCAGTTTAAAAATAATCAGGAAAGCAGCTTGTACTATGAATATCGCAATGTTGTTTCCGTACTTATTACCGATTATATCAAGATGATCGATTATTATCGGTACAACATAAATGAAGAAAGTTACCAATTCATTACGGCCAAAGAAGAACAGATTGTCATCCACCAGGCAAAATTTTTGGCCAACCATCCTGTAGGACTGACAGCAGATCTCGTGAGATTGACTCCCATGATGGCAGCGCCCCGATCCGGTGACTGGGAGAAGGACAGGATGTTGAGGTGGCAGCTGTTTACCCAGCAATACCTGAAAAACTGGCACAGAGAAGCGAGTCGAGGAGGACAAACCCAGAAGCACAAGAGGTACAAAGTTTAGTAACAGGATCTGTGACGAGACAGTTGGGCAGATTCATACGACCAACTGAACCGCTGAATTGATGCATACATTTCAAGCACCCGATGTTTCCGTTTGTCAGTGCTTGATAGATTTCACAGTTAGTCAGAAAATTTCCAGAATTACCTGAGCCTTCAACAGTACCTGTTCCAAGGTCTGAAGTGCCCACACAATCTCCTAAAGG
>CALJKQ010000103.1 GCA_937973565.1 uncultured Saprospiraceae bacterium
AAAATGGTGGCGTGATTATGGTGAATTTTGGTTCCGATTTTGTGGACGGCAATGTTACCAGTACCAATAAAAACAACGAGTCGATTATTGCTTCTGTATTAAAAAGAAAGAATATTTCAGCTGAAAGTGAGGAAGGAAGACAATGGATCGATCGTTTTAGACAACAAAACCCAAGATTGTATGCGGATGTCGAAAAAGTTGCTGACCATATCGATCACATTGTATCTTTGGCCGGCATTGATCACGTGGGCTTTGGCTCCGACTTCGATGGAGTGGGCGACAGTCTGCCTAATGGATTAAAAGACGTAGCCGATTATCCCAACCTCATAGCCAGTCTCTTGAGAAGGGGGTATTCGGAGCGTGATATTGAAAAAATATGTTATAAAAATCTATTGAGAGTCTGGCAAAAGGTACTTACATTCAACGATGGAAAATAACGATTCAAATATTCCGGAAACAACTTTTACCAATACACAGGTAAATGTTTTTGACCTGCCTAAAATGGAGGAAGTACAGTACACTCCCCTGCATTCAGCTTCCTTGTATGTCAATATGATTGTGCTGGGAATTTTATTTCTGTTGGTTGTTGCCGGGGTTTGTGTTCTTGGATTTACCGTGCATGAAGTCCGACCCTATTTGTTTTTGTCTCTTCTTGTAGTGTCCATCATCTTTGTGTTTCTTGCCTGGATCGAATACCGGTCCTTTCGTTTCAAAGGGTATGCTTTGAGAACACATGACCTGCTGTTCAGAGAAGGATGGTTGTGGAAATCATGGACCGTAATACCTTTCAACCGAATTCAGCACCTCGAAATTAACCAGGGCCCAATCGACCGGCTTTTTGATCTTGCCGCCCTGCAGCTATATACAGCAGGTGGTGCCTCATCTGATATTGAAATCGATGGTCTGACACCACAGACAGCAGCAGACATCAAGTCTTACATTACGGGAAAAAACACCTCACTGAATAGCTATGAGTCAGACCCCGTTGTATGATTTTTCTCAACCCCAAAGGCAATCTACGGTTGCCATCTTGCTGGTTGTATTTAAAACATTGAAAGTACTTTTCAGGCAAATAGCGCTGCCTTTTTTTGTCTTTGTTTTTATGGGTAAAAAAAGCAATGACTATGGTACCTATTTCATCGTTTTTATTTCCGGCATATCCCTGATATCGATGGTCTATTCCATCATCAACCATTTCAGGAGTTATTATTATGTGGCCAATGACGAACTCGTTGTTCATTCCGGTATTCTGGGCAAAAAGAAATTGTCGATTCCACTGGAAAGAATACAGTCCATCAACTTTGAGCAAAATTTGATTCACCGTTTGTTCAATGTCAAAAAGCTAAAGCTGGATACAGCGGGCACCGGTGAAAAAGAAATGGAATTGGCAGCAATTGATGCAGATAAAGCAGAAGCGCTTAGAAAACTGTTAATCAGTGAAATCAAAACATCAAACATCGTCCACATCGCGGAAGATAAAAAAGATAAAGCCATTTTTCAGTTGGGATTTGTTGACCTGATTAAAGCAGGTTTTGTAGAAAATCACTTGAAATCAGGGGGCCTGATCTTTGTATTCCTGTGGTGGATATACGCCAATCTTCAGGAAGTTGGCATCAATGCAGAAGATTACATTGAGGAAGTAGACAAACCTGCCTTTAGCATTACCTTATTTGCCCTTGGCATTGGTTTTTTCCTTGTCTTGTCATTGATCATTTCTATGATCAGAACCATCATCAAATATTTTAACCTCCATCTGAAAAGATCGGGCAACGGATTTATCATCCATCTCGGCTTGTTAAATACCCAGACGATTTCTGCTCTTGACCATAAAATCCAGACCGTTTCCTGGTCAGACAATCTCCTGAAAAAAGTGTTGAAAATCCATGATTTGCGCTTAAAACAAGCTTCCAACAAAGAAGTGGAAAGCAAAGAGTCCATCACCATTCCGGGAAGCAGCATACACCACATTCGTGAAGTTTGCTCCTACGTTTTCCCGGGCTGGCAGCAGCACGATTTTGTTTTTTCCAAAGTGCACAAAAATTACCTCTACAGGAGCTATTACTTCTCTGTATTGTTGACATTGTTGATAGTAGCGGCAGCACTGATTTTTAAAAACTATGAAACCATTTATGCAGCCCTTATTTTACTGGCTTTTTTAGTAATTATGAGTTACCTGGGCTATCAAAAATTGGCTTATGCCATCAACGATCAGTGGATTTACCTGAAAGGAGGGGCCTTTGGTGATAAAAATGTTGTTTCGGCCATATACAAAACCCAAAGCCTTAAAATTTCACAAAATCCCTTCCAAAAGAAAAAAAACCTGGTTAACCTTACTTTATACAATGCATCGGGAAATGAAAACATTCCTTTTATTGCTGAAAGTGAAGCATACCAAATCGCCAATTCTGTATTATTTAAAGTAGAAACCGATAAAAGGAGTTGGATGTAAGCTGTTTTTTGGCAGATTTTCATACATTTGAGGGCAAATAGAATCTTTTCTGTATGCCTGACATAAAACTACTTTCCGGATCCAAATCCAAATACCTCGCAGAAAAAATTTCAGACTATTATGGCTACCCTTTGGGGGATTGCGACATTCGAACTTTCAGTGATGGGGAGATGCGCATCGAAATCAATGAATCTGTAAGGGGCGCTTATATCTTTTTCATTTCCTCTACCTTTGGGCCTTCAGACAATATTCTGGAGTTGCTGTTGATGATTGATGCAGCCAAGAGGGCAAGTGCAGGCTATATTACCGCTGTAATTCCATACTTCGGCTATGCCAGGCAGGATCGAAAAGATAAGCCCAGAGTACCCATTTCTTCTAAACTCATCGCCAATTTGCTCGAAGCTGCCGGCGCAGACAGAATCATGACCATGGACCTCCATGCCGATCAGATCCAGGGCTTTTTTGATATTCCGGTTGATCACCTGAAGAGTGAAGCCATCTTTATGCCTTATTTGCAACAACAGGATCTGACCAATGTGATTTTTGCATCACCGGATGTGGGCGGTGTAAAAAGAGCCCGTTCTTATGCCAAGTTTTTTGGCAAAGACCTGGTCATTTGTGATAAAGAAAGAAGAAAAGCCAACGAAGTTTCGGCTATTACCGTTATAGGTGATGTCAATGGCGCCGATGTCATTATGGTTGATGACCTTGTAGATACAGCAGGTACTATGTGTAAAGCAGCAGATGCTTTGATCGAAAAAGGAGCCAGAAGCGTGCGTGCTTTTTGTACCCATCCCGTATTGTCCGGCAATGCATACGAAAACATCAACAATTCAAAAATAACAGAAATTGTAACCACAGATACCATTCCGCTAAAAGAGCATTGTGATAAAATCAAAGTTTTATCATGCGCCCAACTGTTTGCCAAAGCCATACGAAACACCCATGAATACAGGTCTATTGCGGCCTTGTTCTTTGATAAATAAATATCTTATCAACATATGAATTACTTCAAGACCTTATTGTTTGCTGCTATTGCTTTGTCCCTTCACTCCTGTGCCAGCCTTACCGGCTACCAGGATGGTCGTGCCCTGGGAGAGGAAAAGGGAGAAGTTGGGGTATCGTTTAATGTTTCTCAAAGTCCCGATTTTTTCATCGACGATTTCGAAGATGACATGGATGAAAACTTTGCCTTTCCAAACCTCGAACTCATGGGCAGATACGGGGTTACCGACAAATTTGATGTAGGTGTGAAACTCAATACCAATCTCAACTTAAGTGTTACCTCTAAATACCAGCTATTGGGTGACCAACAATCCAAATCAGCCCTGGCCATTGGTGCGGATGTAGGTACATTCGGCCTTGTAAGCAGCCTTTGGAATGCACAACTGCCTCTTTACTTTAGTTTGCACCCCTCAGATAAATTTACCTGGTACCTTTCACCCAGGTATATTTTCCAGTTTGCCGCCGGGGACCTGAGTTCCAACTTAAGTTATCTTGGGGGAAATACCGGCCTTCTTTTTGGCAGAAAAAACAAATTTGGCTTTGATCTGGGATATTACAATATGACCGATTTTAATGGGGGTGGTATCGATCTCCTTACCATAGGTATTGGGGGCAAATTTGTTTTTGGCGGCAAGGATAACGAGGAAGTCTTAGATATGGCCCCCGAAGAAAACAAAAAACCCAAGCGAAGAAAAAGATAATTCACTCTTTTGTATACTTTTTTCTGACTTTTTTCGTCATGATTAAAAACTTAAGATTGCGTAAATTACTTTGTATAGCCTTGGGCATTGTGTGGATGTGGTCTTCCAATGCCCAAAGCTATAATACCGCTTTTGGCCTTCGCTTTGGTGACGATCTGGGCTTTAGTTTTACCCAACGAATCTTAGACCACACAACCGTAGATCTCAATGCCAGCGATGGCTTGTTTTCCCAACATAAATTTGTATCTCTACAAATGAGAAGTCACTATGGTGTCATTACCCGAAGATTCAATTTCTTTCTGGGTGCAGGTGGCTTCCTGCGTGCCAGAAGCCTGGGTTCTGATGAGGTTTTTGATGTTTCCCACATCAAAGGTGTTTCCGGTGTGATGGGAGCAGAGTTTACCTTGGGAAGGATCAACATTTCTTTGGACTACATGCCGCAATACATCCTCAACAAAGATTATTCAGGACAAAAACTCACGGCAGATTCCGCACTTTCTGTGAAATATGTATTGTGGAAACGCAAATCAAAAATCAAAAAATTCTTAGAAAAAATCTTTTAGGCATAATGCCTGAGCACAAAACGACGGATTAGGTTCATAGCCACAATGGCTGCATATTCAATGTTTTTGGATCGATCCTTTGATGATTTTATCAATCTGCTTTCTATGATCTCTTTATTGCCAACAGCAATCCAAATGGTACCTACCGGTTTTTCGGCTGTGCCACCTCCCGGACCGGCGATACCCGAAATGGCTACTCCCACATCTACTGACATATTTTCGATCAGACCTTTTACCATTGCTTCAACCACTTGCTGACTCACCGCACCATGCTGCTGTAAAGTTTCTTCTTCTACACCCAGCCACTGCTTTTTGCAGTCGTTGCTATAGGAAACAAAACCTCCCTGAAAATAGTCAGAACTGCCAGGAACACTGGTCAGGCGGTGCGATAAATATCCACCGGTACAACTTTCTGCCGTTCCCAGTCGCAATCCCTTTTGGGTAAATACGTTCAACAAATGTTGTTCAAGACTTTCATCATTGATACCATACGCAAGGGTACCCAGCTCTTCCTGGATAATTCGGGTGTAGTGACTCAAATCTCTTGTTAATTGCGCTTCGTTGTCGGATCGCCCTGTAAGTCTCAACCGCACAGCGCCTAAAGACGGTAGATAGGCCAGTTTTATGTAAGCCGGCATGTCTGTCAAAAGGGGTTCAATGCGGTCTGCGATGAAGGTTTCTCCTTCACCTGCCGTCATGATGGTGCTGTGTTGAATAAAATAATTGCCTTTCCTTTTCTGAAGTTCCGGCAATATTTCCTGGTCAAAAATGGCCTTCATTTCATAGGGCACACCCGGCACTGAAACAACAATGCCCAGTTCATTCTCAAACCACATTCCCGGGGCTGTACCCATGCTGTTGCGCAACAACCTGGCATTTTCCGGCATGTAACACTGATCTTCATGCGCCTTGGTAAAAGTTTTACCAAAACGTTCATATATGGCTTTGATGTGGTCTCTGGTTTCTTCTGAAAACTTTAAGCCTACACCGTAATAACGACAAATGGCCGTTTTGGTAATGTCATCTTTGGTTGGTCCCAATCCGCCGGTGATGATGACCAGTTGGGCCCGTTTTTGACAGCTCTCAATAGCTGAAATCATCACATCCAAATCGTCACCTACCGACCTCATTTCTACCACATCAATGCCCAGATCATTGAGTCGGGTTGCCAGCCAGGATGAGTTTGTATCTACAATTTGTCCAATCAGGATTTCATCACCGATGGTTAAAATAGCACACTTCATGGATTATTGGTTACAGGGCCACTCCCAGTCAGATAGGGGTGCCGAGATGTTAAGAGAAAAATGCCACCACTCCGTCCTGATTCCGGAAAATCCCTGGGCTGTTAGTGCCTGTTTTAAAAGATTTCTGTTTTTTAATACCTCTGCCGTAAGTGAGGTGTTGTCCGTGTGGGCTTCTTTACCAAAAAAATCATACGGAGTGCCCATGTTTAACTCTTTGCCTTTGGCATCAACGAGGGTAAGGTCTACAGCGAGTCCCCGGTTGTGCATAGAGCCCTTGGCCGGAGGTGTAACATAATCAGGATCCGGCACTACATCCCAAAGTCTCTGCTGTGCCGGCCGGGGTCTGTAACAATCAAACATTTTTAATCCCAGGCCATGCTCTTTCTGCAGCCACTCATGTGCTTTGACAATTTTCTCAGCTACTTCCGGTCGCAAGTAGCACCTGCCACATGGGTAAATAATTTTTTTGGTGAAGTTGTTTTTTGTTGCGTATTTGATGTCTATCGTTATGCCATCGTTGACGGTTATTTCACTGAACGACGCATCTGCCTCTTCATTGTTATCAGTGGTTTCGGTCGTTTCCACTTCTTTTGGAACGTCTGCTTCTTGGGCTGTTTCGGATTTGTGGCTGTCTGCTTTATGCTCTTGAGCTATGGCATTATCAACAACCTTTTCTGTCTCTGATTTTTGACCACAGGCAAAGAGAAAGACCAAAAGAAGCCATCCCCATTGGAAATCTACAGTCTTAAATACTTCTCCTGTCAATGAGAAAAGAATATCGGTGAGAATTTTTTAACGCCATACCGGTACCACGTACAACAGCCCTTAGCGGGTCTTCTGCCACGTGAACAGCCAACTTGGTTTTGCCGGAAATCCTTTTGGCCAAACCTCTCAGCAGGGCACCGCCCCCTGTCAGGTAAATGCCGGTTTTATAAATATCAGAAGCCAATTCCGGTGGGGTGTCTTCAAGTGCTTTTAATACTGCTTCCTCAATCTTAGTGATGGATTTGTCCAACGCTTCAGCCACTTCTCCGTGAGTGGCAAAAACCTGTTTTGGAATACCTGTTAGCATGTCCCTTCCATTGACTGCATATTTGGGAGGTGCGTCTGTAAGGTCCGCAATGGCTGAGCCTACATTGATTTTTATCTGTTCTGCAGTGCGCTCTCCAATCAAAAGATTGTGTTTGCGCTTCATATAGTCGATGATGTCATTGGTGAATTCATCTCCGGCTACTCTAATGGATTGATCGGTGACTATACCCGACAATGCAATTACCGCAATTTCGGTAGTACCACCTCCGATATCGATGATCATGTTTCCAACGGGCTCCTCAACATCCAGGCCAATACCCAACGCTGCTGCCATCGGCTCATGAATCAAATAAGTTTCTTTGGAATCTACGTGATCGGCAGAATCAAATACCGCTCTTTTTTCAACTTCTGTAATCCCGGAAGGTATACAGATTACCATCTTTAAGTGGGTGAAAAATTTGCGCTTTTCTCCGATCATATTGATCAAACCCTGAATCAACGCCTCGGCCGCCTGAAAGTCGGCTATCACGCCATCTTTTAGGGGTCTGATGGTCTTGATATTTTCATGGGTCTTTTCATGCATTTGCATGGCCCTGCTCCCAACAGCAATGGTCTCATTGGTTGATCGGTTGATGGCAACGATTGAAGGTTCGTCTATTACTACCTTATCGTTTTGTATGATCAGTGTGTTGGCTGTACCTAAATCTACCGCCAGCTCCTGAGTGAAAAAATTAAAAAACTTCATTCTTAGCTGTTAAAAAGTTATCCAGTTTTTGGATATGTGTCACGAGGGGGTTGGCAAAAATAGCAAATTCCGGAAAATAATTGACATAAAGTCCTTTTTTTTATTGGATTATGTCCAGCTTTAATCACTTTTTTCAGGTTGCCCCGTATACGCCCTCAAAATATCGCAAAATGTACTCCATAAGCATCCTTTCCTGTGATTCAACTCCCTTGTAATCAAAGGCCCTTACATTGTTCCAATGTGGCCAGCCATCGTGATCCCTACCCACAAACTCATAATATCCTTCCGGCTCCAAAAGTGTGCAAACAGCCACATGCATCAAATCCTGCTTTTCTTCTTTGGAAAATTGTTTTCCTTCCCACCAACCCAACTCCTGAATGCCAATTAAAAACAAGATAGCCTGCAGATCCGGAAGGTCCTTCCTGCCTATACTATCTGCAATTTTATGCCGCAGCTGCAGCCACTTAAAATCCAATTCCCACGCTTCCATTGATGGTGTCATTAATTGTATAATTCGCTTTGCTCTATCATTAAAGGATTACAACCCATAAAAGTTTTTAGAAAAATAAATGCGCTTATCCACCCGCAGGCCACAAAAATACAGGCTTCTACAAGTTTTTTTACATCACATGTTTTAATTTTATACCATACATTAAAATATGATTACTAAATTTTTAAAAACTTGTTTACTACTTTTAATATGAATTACAAAGCTGATATTCAGGTTATTGGCAAAGATTAAAACAATTTGTTATGCTTCCACAATGTGGAAAAAAAAGGGTTTGCAAGTTTGAGGCTGTGATAAATATTTATCTATCTTCGTGCAGAACTTATAATCCTAAGATAGTAGAACAGACTTTATGGAACACAAAATAAAACGAGACCTTCAACTCATCAATCTGGTTTCAGATTTTGAAACCAAATTTGAGCAAGGTAACATAGACTACGTCGAGGAGAAAACTATCTACCAGCTTATTGAATATTACGAAAGCGAATTCCAGATTGAAAAAGCAATGGAAGTCGTAGATGTTGCCCTCGAACAATTCCCATACCGTTCCGATTTTTACCTGATTAAAGCAAGACTTTTCCTGGCAGACAATAAAGTGGATCAATGTCTGCAACAGTTGAAAGAAGCAGAAACCGTTTCCCCTTTCGAAAAAGAAATTTCACTTTTGAGAATTAAGGCTCATTGCGCCAGAAAAAATACCAAAGATGCCAAACTCATCCTCGATGAGTTAAAGGCTACTTGTCTGGAAGGTGACCTCATTGATTATTTCATTGCAGAAAGCTATTTCTTTGAAGCTACAAAAGAATACAAGGCAATGTACAATAGCCTCAAACACGCTCTTAAAATAGATTCCGGAAATGCGGAAGCGCTGGAGCGATTTTGGGTGGCTGTTGACCTTTCAAGAGAATACGAAAACAGCATAGCTTTCCACCAGGCCATTATCGATGAAAACCCTTACAACCATCTGGCATGGTACAACCTGGGTCTTTCTTACTCCTTCAACTGGGAGTACGACAAAGCCATCGAAGCACTCGAGTATTCCTTTATCATCAATCCATCTTTTGAATTGGGATACCTGGAATGTGCCGAAATTTGCCTTCAGGAAGGTAAAGTCAAAAAGGCATTGGAAATCTACATCGATGCCAACAACCGTTTTGGTCCGGAATGTGATTTTATGGTAAACATTGCTTCCTGCTATCTCCAGTTGGATAAGATCGCAGAAGCCAAAATGACCTTACTCAAAGCGCTTCGCATTGAAGCACACAACGAAGAAATTTATTTCCT
Source organism: uncultured Saprospiraceae bacterium (assembly GCA_937973565.1). Lineage (GTDB taxonomy): Bacteria > Bacteroidota > Bacteroidia > Chitinophagales > Saprospiraceae > JADKBO01. Next base: position 9,532 of record CALJKQ010000103.1, read on the forward strand.
CCTCGGAGAAGCTTACGCCAAATCAGGCAGTTGGTACAGTGCCATCAATGCTTACCTCAAAGCCATTGATATTGACGACAGCAGAGAGGAGTTTTTCCTTTCTCTTGCCAAAGCTTATGTGCAGGTTGAAGATTACAATAAAGCAACCATCAACTTCCACAAAGCCACAAAGGTGTGTATGGAAGACTCTCTTTACTGGAGAGAATATGCCTGCTTTGTAATCAGACTGGGCTTATACGATGAGGCCCTGCAGATTTTGGACGAGGCAGACGAACATACCTTTGGTGCTGACTTGCTGTATTGCCGTGCCATTACCTTGTTCTTTATGAAAAGAAAAAAGGAGGGACTGGAAATCTTAACCGAAGCACTGGAAGAAGATTTCGAAATGCACCGCATCATTTTCGAACTGGCTCCGGAACTGGAGGTCGACAAAGACATCAACTCTATGATCCGCTATTACCAGAGAGAGTTTGGAGATTACTAATTCATTTGCAAAGCATTACTCAATTTTAATAGACGGAGGGTGATTTTTTCACCCTCTTTTTTTTATCCAAAAGGGATTGTTATGTTTGTGTGGTAAATTAATAGCATGAAGAAATTCTTATATTTTTTGGCCGCAGCTGTCGTTTTGGGTGGTATTGCCTACTATCTCAAAAATTATGCAGGTATCAACCCACCACTTAAAAATCCGGTTGCCCAAACCACATCCCAGCTTCCACTGGAAAAATTAAAATTACCTGAAGGCTTTTCCATTTCGGTTTTTGCCTCGGATGTTATGGGTGCCCGATCCATGTGTCTCAGTCCTGCCAACACCCTGTTTGTTGGCAATAAAGATTCCGACAAAGTGTATGCCCTCAGAGATGAAGACGGAGATTTTGTGGCAGAAAAAAAATACATCATCTATACCAGTGACAACATGCCCAATGGCGTGGCTTTTAAAGACGGTCACCTCTATGTGGCAGAAGTCAACAGAATACTCCGTTTTAAAGACATTGAAAGTAAGTTGGCAAATCCCGGTAAGCCGGAAGTTATCTACGATAAATATCCCACAGAAAAGCATCACGGCTGGAAGTTTATTGCTTTTGGACCCGATGGTCTTTTGTATGTACCTGTAGGAGCACCCTGCAATATTTGTAAGTCCGATGACCCCTATGCTGCATTGACCAGAATGGATACGGAAGGTAAAAAAATGGAAGTTGTTCAACGAGGTATCCGCAACACAGTGGGTTTCACCTGGCATCCTAAAACCAAAGACCTTTGGTTCACAGACAATGGTCGGGATATGATGGGAGATGATATGCCCAATTGCGAGCTCAACAGAGCTGAAACCGACGGCTTACATTTTGGATATCCATACTGCCATGAAGGCGACCTTCCGGATCCCGAATTTGGCAAAAAAGCAGATTGCAGCAAGTATAGAAAGCCCGTTGCAAAAATGGGGGCTCATACTGCTCCTTTGGGCATTCGGTATGTTCAATCTTCCCAGTTTCCCTCCACCCATCAAAACGCATTTTTTATCGCCAGACATGGCTCGTGGAACAGAACGGTTAAGTCGGGATACGATGTGCAAATGGTGAAAACAGATACTTTGGGGCAATTGGTTTCAATGGAGCCTTTCATCTCAGGCTGGCTGAGCGACGACAAACAGGATGTATGGGGCAGGCCTGTAGATGTTCAGACTTATTCCGATGGTTCTCTGCTCATCAGTGATGATTTTGCCAATTGTATCTATCGGGTTAGCTACTCAAAAAAATAGACCTACATTTTTCTCACCAGGCCTTCCTGGGTAACTGATGCCAGCAAGATGCCGGATGAAGAAAAGATTCTTCCGGTACAAAATGCCCTGCCTCCGGCAGCCCTTGGACTTTCTACCTCGTAGAGCATCCAGTCGTTCATTTGAAAATCTTCATGAAACCACATGGCGTGGTCAAGGCTGGCTATTTTAAGTGGTGTGGTGAAAAACGATAAGTTGTGAGGCAGCAGCGAAGTAATTAAGAGATTGAAATCCGAGATATACGCCATCAACTCAGCATGTAAACTCGGTGTATCCGGCACGGTGCCATTGGGTTTAAACCAAAGGTGTTGCCGGGGTGATCGTATGCCCGGATTAAAGGGATCATAATACTCCAGGGGGTGAAAGACAAAAGGGCCATCTGAAGAAAGAATACCCCTTGCCTGGATGCCAAACTTTTCGGCAAAATCGGCAAATATTTTGGAGAAGGGTTGTAGCTGGGAAGGCCCTGCAACATTGGGCATGGCGGCTTGGTGCTCTATACCTTTTTCAGGTAAATGAAAGGAAGCAGATAAGATGAAAATGGTGCGATCCTTTTGAGTGGCAACCACTCTGAACACATCAAAACTCCGGCCTTTTTTGATGGGTTCAACCGTAAATCTGACAGGCTCAGCATGACTGCCGGGATGCAAAAAATAACCGTGGAGGGAATGTACCTTTTTGGTTTCATCTGCACATACCCGGGCTGCCCTTAATGCCTGGGCCAAAACATGGCCTCCGTAAATATTCGGGCTGCCAATGTCAACCTGCTGACCCATAAACTGAAAATCTCCGGTTTTTTCCAACGCAAGTGAGGCAAGTACTCTTTCAAAAAAAAGCATCTTATTTTTTATTTTAAACAAAAATCGCAAAAAATCCACAGAATATGCCTTTTAACGCTGTTTGCAGCCCTTTTTTGAAGGACAAACTTTGCTGAAAAAAGCGCCTTAAAAAACATCTGTTTTTCGTTATATTTGTCATTCAAACAAAAGATCATGTCAGGAATAAAGTTTGGTACAGACGGATGGAGGGCCATCATCGCTCAGGATTACACCGTTGCAAATGTGGAGCGCATTTCAGAAGCAACCGCCCAATGGATGCTTAAGAAAAAAATGTCAAAAGTCGTTATAGGCTACGACTGCCGCTTTGGTGGTAAAATGTTTTCAGAAGTAGCAACCGCCGTATTCGGCAACTACGGTATAAAAGTATTCCTCTCCCCCGACTTTGTTTCAACGCCTATGGTATCACTGGCTGTTGTGGAAACAGGCAGCGATCTGGGTGTGGTCATCACGGCTTCTCACAATCCGCCATCTTACAATGGATACAAACTCAAATCTTCCTTTGGAGGGCCAACCATTCCTTCTGATATTGAAGAAGTAGAAGCGCTGATTCCGGAAACCAGCTTAAGCAATCTCCCAACTTTGGCAGAATTAAGAGAAAAGGGATTGGTAGACTACCTCGATATGGAGCAAATGTACCTGGAACACGCCAAAAAGAATTTTGACCTGGACAAAATCAAATCATCAGGACTTAAGCTTGCCTATGATGGTATGTACGGAGCCGGACAAAATGTAATTAAAAAACTGTTCCCCGATGCCTTTATGCTGCATTGCGATTACAATCCTTCTTTTATGGGTCAGGCACCTGAACCCATTGAAAAAAACCTCAAAGAACTGGCATCCGTTATTGCACATAACGACTACAATCTGGGCCTGGCCAATGACGGAGATGCCGACAGAATAGGCTTGTTCGACGAAGATGGCCGTTTTGTGGATTCGCACCACATTTTACTGCTTCTTCTTTATTATATGTTTGAATACAAAAAAATGACCGGAAAAGTGGTGATCACTTTTTCAGTAACCGACAAAATGAAAAAGCTCGCTGAGTACTATGGTTTGGATTGCGAGGTTACTAAAATAGGTTTCAAATACATTGCGGAAATTATGACCAAAGAAGATGTGCTGGTCGGCGGTGAAGAATCAGGAGGCCTTGCAGTCAAAGGTCATATTCCGGAAAGAGATGGGGTATGGATGGGACTGCTCATTATGGAATTTATGGCTGTTACCGGCAAATCTATTAAAGAACTGATTGCGGATGTATATGCCAAAGTGGGTAGCTTTTCATTTGAACGCGACGACCACCACATCACCAACGCACTCAAGGATGAAGTTATGCGCAAATGTAAGGCCGGTGAGATTACTACCATCGGCAGCCGTCCGGTGATAAGAACGGAAACCATAGACGGTTACAAATTTTACCTCACTGAGGATGAATGGATCATGGTAAGGGCCAGTGGTACAGAACCGGTACTGAGGGTTTATGCCCAGACTCCCAGCACAGCTCAAAGCCGCCAATTGTTGGATGAGGCAGCAAAATCTTTAATGGGATAACAAGTGGATCGATGAAGCTGGTAGCAGGAATTTTTTCATATTTATTTCATCCCCTTTTTCTAACCGCCTATTTTTTGGGGTTGGTATATTGGATGAATCCTCTTTTTATGGATTTTTCTGACCACCATGCATCTTTTCTTATCGTTTTTTCCCTGCTCACTTCTACCATCCTTTTTCCGGGCATCGCCATCTTTTTGATGAAAGGACTCAATTTGATCGACTCCATTCATATGCGCGATAAACGCGAAAGGGTTGGGCCGCTCATTGTAACATCTTTGTTTTATGTTTGGGTTTTCATCAACCTCAAAAACAATAGCTTCGTGCCTGAATACCTTACTTATTTTATGTTGGGTGGCACCTTGTCACTGTTTTTGGGTTTCTTTTTTACCCTGTTCTTCAAAGTAAGCCTGCACACCATCGGCCTGGGGGCCTTGACAACTGCCTTCTTTTTGGTGAAAAACCATTATTCGTTCAATGATGTTACGCTGCCTTGGTTCAGTCACAGTACCCTGATCCTGGATACCAATATGGTTTTGATTTTACTGCTGTTGATTTCAGGATGGGTGGCTACCTGTCGATTGTTTTTAAAAGCCCATACCCTTTTTCAATTGTATTTGGGATATGGCTTAGGGGTATTAGCCATGATCTCGGCTTATATCATTTATTTGTAATCTGGTTGATCCTGATTTCTACCCTTCTGTTTTTCTGTCTTTTTTCTTCCGAGCTGTTGTCAGAAACCGGTTGTGTATCGCCAAAGCCTTTTGTGGATACAGCATTGGCCTGGACCCCTTCCTGAAGCAACATATTTCTTATGGCTTCTGCTCTGTTTTTTGAAAGATTCATCAAATCGGTTTTATCGCCAACATTATCTGTATGCCCTTCAATGTTGATGGATAGACCGGGATTTCGCAAAAGCGCCTGTGCCAGCTTTTTAATCTCCGGTATCGACTCTGTTTTAACCACTGCACTCGCCTGTTCAAAGTAAATGTTGTGTAATATCGTGGTTGCACCCGGCTTTAGGGTTGCCGGTAAAATAGATTCCTCTGATGTTGTGCTTACCATAGCCACTGTTCCTCCCTGTTCTTTGGGTTTCATGGTAAGCTGAACCGTGATTTCACTGATGCCCTGATCTAACAGATCCTGGGGCTCTATCATCTTAAGTTCCGTTTTTATACCCCTGTTCTCTGCTACAACATAAAACGGCTGGTTTTTTTCTATGAAAAGGCTGTGTTTTCCATCCCTGGACCTGAAATATCCCAGCCATTCGATCGGCGAACCCTCTGCTGCTGTACCCCAGCTTATCTCTGCCGGAAATTTGCTGCCATCTTCGCGAATGGCTTCAACGTTGATTTTAATTTTTTGGAAATCTTTAGTCCTCAACAACCGGGCTGTATATATGTCACTATTGCCCTCTCTGTCAGATGTAAAATAGATCCTGTCTCCATCCCGGAATACACAGGGATGGGCTTCATTAAAGCTGGAATTTACCGGATACTTCAAACCTACTGCCTCCTTCCATTGATAAGGAGAAGCATTCTGGCGGTCGCAGTAGTAAATATCCTTTCCGCCGAAACCCCCGGGGCGATCCGATGCAAAAAAGAGTCGTTCACCGTCTTTGCTGATAAATGGGGTGGCTTCATCGTATGGCGTATTGATCCTCCACAACGGCAGCGGCTTGCTGTAATGTATATCGCTTTTGCGCTCACACAAAAAAAGATCTTTGGGCTGATCCGGCTTTTCGGCCATAGCCAGTATCAAAAAGGTGCCGTCAGGAGACATGGTCAGGTTTACTTCATGGGCGTTGCGGTCAAATTCATCAATGGTAATTCTTTCGGGAAAAGTGCTTTCAAACTGGTCATCCAAACTCACCAAACTAAAGCCTTCCCGCATTCCACCCCGACTTTCGAATTGATTGATGACAATGTAGGATTGCGGTTTTTGTACAGGCGTACAGATGCTGTTGGGCAAGGCATTGTTGAGCGGGTAGCCGGGGTGAATAACCCTTCTTAGCGTATCCCTGTCTACCAGTGCTATATGTATGTCCTGGTTAAATCCGGTATGTACGGGATCCGGCACATTTCTACCGGCAATCTGACTAAAAATACCGGAAAGTTTTTCGTAATAGGCGTCTATCGGCAAAGTGGAGAACAAATCTGTGTTTTCCACAATCAGGGTCTTGTTGAAATCCGGACTGCCCACGCGGGTGAAAAACATCGTTTTTTCATCATTGGAAAACACCGGACAAATTTCATTGTAATAGTCGGTGTTAACAGGATATGGCAGCTTTCTCAAACTGTGTTGCCCCGAAAGATGTACTGACAACAGCAGCAGAACCCAGCTGTACTTCATTGTGCTTTTTTTGAGCCGCAAAGGTAGTATTTTAGGTCAGATTTCATAAAATCACCTCTTTTAGTAAGATTTATGGGTGTAAAAACCAAAACTATTGACAAGCGTTATAAAATCAAATACCTTTGGGCTGATTTTAATGCTTTTGTCCCAAACCGGTATTTAGGGCTGATTTCCAGCCATTAATTTGACATTTTTAAGGAATTATTTAGGCCTGATATTTGTTGTAACAGGTCGGAACAGAAATTACGTATGGATATAAACCAGAATTACAGCTTACTGATTCAGAAATTAGATCAATTTATCCGCAAATTTTATCTAAATCAACTGATCAGGGGATCTTTATATGCCATAGCCGCTGTACTCTTCCTCTTTTTGGCCTTTAGTTTTTTGGAATATTCCTTCTATTTTGGAACCCTGGGCCGAAAAATCCTCTTTTTCAGCTTTATCGCCGTTTTTGGAGCTTCTGCCTACTTTTGGGTGTTATTGCCACTTTTCCACTATTTCAGGTTGGGAAAAACCATCAGTCATGAAGATGCAGCCAAAATCATCGGAGATCATTTTGGGGATGTTAAAGACAAGTTGCTCAATGTTCTGAACCTCAAAAAACAGGCAGATGCATCGGATAACAAAGAACTGCTTTTTGCCGGCATTGAGCAGAAAACGGAAGCCATAAAGTTAGTGCCTTTCAAATCGGCCATTGACCTGAGCAAAAACAAGAAATACCTCAGGTATGCATTGCCTCCTTTTTTACTGCTTGTGTTTTTGTTATTTGCAGCACCCTCTATCATTACAGACCCTACTTATCGTATCGTCAACAATGGCAGAGAGTTTGCCAAAGCGGCACCCTATACCTTTAACCTCGAAAACAAAAGACTGGAAGTTCCCCAATTTGAGGATTTTCAACTCAACATCAAAGTAACCGGCAAAACCCTGCCCAACGAGGTAGCCGTAGAAATTGACGGCTTTCAGTACAAAGCAGAAAAAAAATCCAATGACGAATTCTCCTTCCTGTTTCGCAATGTTCAAAAAAATGTTGACTTCAGGATCGTATCCGGCTCTGTTGGCAGTGAAACCCATTCGCTGAGCATTATTCCCAAACCCAGTCTTTCTGATTTTACGGTTAACCTCGCCTACCCCTCGCATACCGGAAGAGGAAGTGAAAAAATATCCAACCTCGGCGATTTGATGATTCCTGAAGGTACAGTGGTCACATGGCAATTCAACACCCAAAACACCGATGCCTTGTCATTGCAGTTTGACAATGAAAGTCCGGTTCAGGCCAATCAAAAGGAAGCCACTGTTTTTCAGTTTAGAAAAAACATTCGAAAAGATCACCATTATCGGGTTTTGTTCGCCAATAACAGGTTGCCCATACCCGATTCTGTCAATTATACCATCAATGTGGTAAAAGATCAGTATCCAACCATTGCCGTCGAAGAATTCATCGATAGCAGCAATCGCAATTTTGTCTATTTCGCTGGCACAGCCTCAGATGATTACGGAATCTTGAATCTGAATTTTCATTATACCATTATCAAGGCCAATGGCAAGTCTATGCCTGAAATGATGATGAAAGTTCCCCGCCCTGAAGGCAAGGAGATTTCATATGAATATTCCGTGGATTTAAACAAGCTCGGCCTGGAAGCGGGAGACAACATCACCTATTTCTTCCAGGTAGCTGACAACGATGCTGTAAATGGCAGCAAGACCAGTAAAACCGGAGTCCTGTCATACCAAAAACCAACCTTCGAGGAATTCAAACAACAGGAAAATGAAAATGAGGAGCTGATCAAAGACAACCTGAAGGAATCCATTAAAAATCTTGAAAAAATGCAGGACAATTTCAGGAAAATGAAAGAAAAACTCCTGCAGGAAAAACAACTCGACTGGCAAACTAAAAAAGAGCTGGAAAAGCTCCTAGAACAACAGAAAGAACTCCAGAAAAAACTGGAGGAAAGCAAGAAAAAACTGGAGGAAAACATAAAGAACCAGGAAGAATTCCAGCAACCCGATCCTGAAGTTTTAGAAAAGCAGGAGAGAATGCAGGAGTTGATGAAAGAGGCCATCAATCCGGAACAACAGGAACTGATGGATAAAATTCAGGAACTCATGCAGGAGTTGGAGAAAGAAGATGCCATGCAAATGATGGATCAGTTTGAAATGAACAACGAAAACTCCAATAAAGACATGAAACGACTGCTTGAACTGTACAAGCAGCTCGAAATGGAAAAGGAGGTTAAAGAACAAATTAAAGAACTGGAAAATCTTGCCGAAAAACAGGAAGAACTGGCCAATAAAACAGAAAAGGAAAACGCACCAAAAGAGGAACTGAAAAAAGAACAGGAGGACCTCAATAAAAAAATGGATGAGCTCGAAAAGAAAATGGATGAGCTCGAAAAGAAAAATAAGGAGTTGTCTCCTCCAAAAGACCTCGGCAAGGATAATGAGGAAAAAATGGAGGACATCAAAAACGACATGAACGACAGTAAAAAAGAGCTGAACAGCAAGTCGGGCGACAACAAAAAAGCCGCTAAAAAGCAAAAAGAGGCTTCCAAAAAAATGAAAAAAATGGCCGAAGAAATGTCTGCTGCCATGGAGGGTGCTGAAATGGACCAACAGGCCGAAGACATCAAGACCATTCGCCAATTGCTGGAAAACCTGGTAACCGTTTCCTATGATCAGGAAAGACTGGCCAAAGACATTGGTACAACACCTACCACCACGCCTCGCTACGTTGATCTTGTAAAACAACAATTCAAAATCAAAGGAGATTTCTCTGTAATTGAAGACAGTTTAAGTGCCCTCGCTATGCGGGTGGATAAAATTGAAAGTTTCGTTACCGAAAAAGTTACCGAAATCAAATACAACATCAACCATAGCATTGAGCAGCTGGAAGAAAGACAAACCAACCGCGCCATAGAAAATCAACGCAGGACCATGACCAATCTAAACGATTTGGCATTAATGTTGAGTGAATCTATGAAAGATATGCAACAGCAAATGAGCGGATCCATGCCCGGCAGCCAGATGTGCAACAAACCGGGTGGTAAAGGCGAAGGTAAGTCCGGTGGAAAAGTACCTATGGATAAAATTACTGACGGCCAGCAGGGATTAAACTCTGACCTTCAGAAAATGGCCGATAAAATGAAAGACGGCAAAAAGGGAACCGCAAAAGACTTTGGGGAAGCCGCAGCCAGACAAGCCGCACTCAGAAAAGCATTGCAGGATCTGCAAAAAGAAAAACAAGAACAAGGCAAAGGAGACAACGGTCTGCAGGACATCCTAAACCAGATGGATAAGGTGGAAACCGACCTGGTGAACAAAAGATTGAACGCAGAGTCTTTGGCCCGACAAAAGGATATTCTCACCCGATTGCTGGAAGCAGAAAAGGCAGAAAGACAAAGAGAGTTGGACGAAAAACGAAAAGCAGAAACCGGAGAAGAAAAACAAAGACCCCTGCCACCGGCACTTCAGGCATACCTAAAGAAAAGACAGGCAGAGGCTGCGATGTACAAAACAGTGTCACCATCTCTCAAGAGTCATTACAGACAATTGGTAGACGAATATTATAGGGCTCTTAAATCCAGATAATACACATGATTAAAAAAACGATACGACTTACGTCATCTCCCAATAGTATTGCAGCCCTTGAAGATTATTTGCAGAGCATCCTCATGGAAAATGAATCCTGCGCATCCAAATTTCCTGACATCCTGATAAGCCTTACAGAAGCTGTAAACAATGCCATTATACACGGCAACAAATCAGACAGTAGCAAAGAAGTAAAGGTGGCCTGTAAAAGCAGCAAAACAGGTATTTCTTTTTCCATCATTGACGAAGGTGCCGGTTTTGATCCTCAGGCCATTCCCGACCCTACTTCACCCGACAAATTGGAGTGTTGCGGAGGAAGGGGCGTATACATTATGAACGCACTGGCTGACAAGGTAGCATACAAAAACAATGGCAGCACCGTAGAAATCTTTTTTAATTTGTGCTGATGGAAGAAACCATAATCTTCCACGCTGAAGATGTTTCACTGCCTGATTTTTTTGATGAGCCCCGATTGGTTAAATGGCTTAATGAGCTGGCAGCTTCACTGGATGTGACCATCGTCCAGCTCAATTACATTTTTTGCTCCGACGAATACCTGCTTTCCATTAACCAGGATTATCTTCAGCACGACTACTATACTGACATCATCACCTTTCCTTACCAACAGGGAAAAAAACTGGAGAGTGACATCTTCATCAGTCTCGACAGGGTGCAGGAAAATGCCTCAGAATTCGCCGATGGAGATTATGCCCGTGAATTGTTGAGGGTGATGGCTCACGGCCTGCTTCACCTCACAGGCTTGGGTGACAAAACCGAAGCAGAGGCTATGAAAATGAGAGAAGCCGAAAACAAAGCCATCGAAAGCTACGCTATTGTGCAGGCTTAAGCCTACTTTTGCCTTCTGAAAAGTATCCGTATGTCAGGAACCATTAAAGTTTTCGCCCCTGCTTCCGTTGCCAATGTGGCGGTGGGCTTTGATATTTTGGGTTTTGCCCTTGAAAAACCGGGCGACGAAATCATCATCAGGCCGGGCACCGAACCGGGTCTAAAAATTACCACCATCACAGGCGCCAAAAACAAACTGCCGCTGGATATTCACCAAAATACAGCGGGATACGCCGCAGTCCGACTACTCCAGCACCTGGGTGAAGAGAAAAGGCCCATTGAGATGGAGATTCACAAAAAAATGCCCTTCGGCAGTGGCCTCGGATCTTCAGCAGCCAGCGCAGTGGGAGGCGTTTTTGCGGTAAACGAATGGCTCAAAACCGGCCTCACCAAAGCGGAAATCCTCCGTTTTGCCGTTGAAGGCGAGCAAATAGCAGACGGCGCTTTCCATGCCGACAATGTGGCTCCCTCACTCCTGGGTGGTCTGGTCTTGATCAGGGACAACGAAAGTCTGGACTTTAAGAAAATTCACGTGCCTCCCGGACTTTTTGTGGTGGTAATATACCCACATATCACCGTATTGACACGCGACTCCAGAGCGGTTTTGGCTCCTACCGTTGAACTGCCTACCGTTATCCGGCAGAACGGAAACCTCGCGGCCTTTATAGCTTCTATGTACACAGCCGATTTTGGGTTAATGAAAAGATCATTGCAAGATCTGATCATCGAGCCACAAAGAGCTTCTTTGATACCCGGGTTTTATGAAATCAAGGAAATGGCGCTGCAAACCGGCTGTCTTGGTTTTTCGATCAGTGGTGCCGGACCGTCTATGTTTGCCTTGTGCGACAATTCGCATCTTGCTGAAGAAATTGGTCAAAAGGCAAGCCAATTGCTATCAGCTAAAAAGATTGCATCGGATGTGTTTTTGTCTAAAATTAACCTGGAAGGGGCTTTCAGATATTGATCAGCTTTCGAATACCTCGATTTCTGCGGTTGCTTTCACAAGCTCTGTAAACTTTCCTTTAAATCGGGTAGCCTTCACCAAATGATTGTCGATCCAGTGATAGTTGCCACCTCTCGGCTTGCACAGGAGGATGCCATGGTATTTAAAGCCATGCTGGTTTAACCACGTCTCTGTAATGGCCCTGTGCTCCTCTGTACGCGATGAAAAAAAGGTGATGATGTGGCCTTCATCGTACCACTTATTGATGATTTCCAGTGCATCCGGATAAGGTGCGCACGTGACCATTCTTTCAGGTTCTTCGTTGGGAACATCATCGCAAATGGTACCATCGATATCAATTAAAAAATTTTTAATGCTTTTATCGAGAATGGGACTTAGTGCATTTCCATGTTCATCCGTAAGTGCTTTCAATGAGCTCATTATTTTGTTCTAAGTTTTGTTAGTTGAATGAAATATAATTTTTGGGATTCACCGCCTGACCATCATACCACAGCTCAAAATGTAGATGAGGTCCCGACGACATTTCACCGGTATTGCCAATGATGGCCACTGCCTGTCCCGTTTGAACCTTTTGCCCCGGCTTCACCAGATTGGCTGAATTGTGTTTGTAAACGGAAACTATATTTCTGGGATGCTGAATGATGACCGCATTGCCCGATTCTGCCGACCATTCTGCGCTCAGTACAATGCCTTCCATCACGGACTTTACAGCGGTGCCCTTGGGTGCAATGATATCGGTGCCCAGGTGCTCTCTGCTGGGATCGTACTCTGCACTGATACTTCCCGAAAGTGGAGAGGCAAAAACGAGGTGATCCAGCTCTCTGGTTTTGAGAGACTCCACAACGTCGCGATTGTTGACCGCTTCCGGCTTCCCGGCTTTTTGCTCAGCTTCCGAAATTTCAATGGATTTCAACATGTTTTTCAGTCCCTGGGTGTACGTATCGTGCGCCTGAACCTGCTTCTCGAGCTCATCGATCCGCTGGGTAAGTTCTACAAACTCTGTATTTTCTTTGATATCCCCATAGCCTGGAATCCAGCGCTTTACAGGGGTAAAAACAATGAATGAAACCACCATAACGGTCATCAAAACAATAAATGAACTGGCAATGATGTAAAAAATCAATAATGAGAAACTAAAAGAGGTAACCTCTCTTAAATCATCTTCGTCCAGTATTACCAGTCTGTAATTGTCCTGAAGTCGCTCTAACAATGATCTTTTAGTTCCTTCCTCCGCGGACATTATGCATTGTTTTTCAGAAAAATAAAATAATTTTGCGCAAAATTAGTTATAAATAAACTAATAGTACTGTTAATAAAAATTAAATGAGGAGTAATCGCTTTTGGGGGTTGATTTCAGCCCTGCTCATTGTTTGTATTGTGCTTACCTCGGGCTGTGTTTCCAGAAAGCGAAAAAACGAGGTTTCCAAGCTCGGTAAGTTCTATCACAATGTCACTTCCGAATACAATGGCTATTTCAACGCCAATGAGCTCTATGAAGCCAGTTTACTCACCCTTAGAGAAAAAAACAACGACAACTACACCAAAATTCTGGAAGTCTATGATTATTTGTCGGTGCCCGATGCAAAAATTGTCAACCCTGATCTGGATAAAGCCATAGAAAAACTGACCCGTGTTGCCGCCATCCACGAACCGGGTGATTGGGTGGACAATTGTTATGTCTTAATGGCAAAATCACAATACCTCAAGCAAGATTATGAAAGTGCCCTGGAAACACTGGAGTATTTTGAAGAAGACTTTAACCCGGTAAACCCATACGGCAGGAACTTCAAGAAGAAAAAAATAAGTGCCAAACAAAGAAAAGCAGAAAGCGAGGCAAAACGCGAAGAGGAAAAGAAAAAGAAAGAGGAAAAAAGAGAGGCCGAGGAAAAGAAAAAAGAAGAAGAAAAGAAGATCAAGGAAGAAGCTAAAAAAGACCTAAAAAAACAAAGAGAGGAAGATAAGAAACAGAGAGAAAAACAAAGGGAACAAGAAAAGAAAGAAAGAGAAAAACAGAAAAAGAAAGGGAAACGAACCACCAAAACAAAAACAGAAACCAAACAGGACTCTGTTAAAGCCAACGTGCCCAATCCTGCCAACAATACCAATAAACAGGGAAGCAAGCCCGAAGTAAAACCAACCCTGCCTGCAGAAGAAGAGGAAGAAGAAGAAGTGACCACCGATGCTGCTGCAACAAAGAAAAAAACCACCGAAGACAAGACATCGTACAGTGAAGGATTGGTATGGTTGGCCAAAACCTATACAAGGTTAGAACAATATTCCAACGCCGAATTCCTGTTGAAAGGCCTGGAAAAAAATGCTGGTATCAAAGAAGAAGTCAGGGATGAAATAGCGCCGGCAATGGCCGATCTGCTGATCAAACAACGCGATTATGAACCCGCCCTGGCCTACCTTGACCTGGCCATCGAAGGCAATGCCTCTAAAAACAACAAAGCGCGATATGCTTTCATCGCCGGACAAATCCATAGATTGCAGAAGAACCCAACCGCCGCATCTGCCTATTTTCTGAAAGCTAAAAAATATGCCAAAGATTTCAAACTGAAATTTATGTCTGAGCTGGCGTATGCTACCTCTTTGTCTGCAAGAGGCAATGGAGGACACGAAGCTACCGTCAAACAGTTGGAAAAGTTTTTGAAAGAAGATAAATACAGTGAATTCAAAGACCAGATTTATTATTCCCTTGGAGAAACGGTCTATCCTCACGATGAGGCACTGGCGAAGGAGTATTTTATGAAAAGTTCTGCTGCCAATAGCAACAACACCTCACTTAAAACCGAGTCTTCTTACTATTTGGCTCAAATCAACCTGAATGAAAAGGTTTATCACATTTCCAAAAGTTATTTTGATACTACGCTGATCAATCTCCCCAAAAATGATGAACGGTATTTCTATGTCAAAAACATGGCCAACAACCTTACATCTATAGCCAAAAATGCGCAAACGGTTGAAAGGCTCGACAGCCTTCTGGCCATGGGCGAGCTTTCACCGGAAGAACTGCAGAAAATAGCGAAACGCAGACTTGAAAATGAAAGAAAAAATGGCAAGGCCGATGAACCGGTTGCAGGTACCAAACCGGGTGTTTTTGCCAACACCCAAAAAAGCGGGGGCTTTGGCTTGAGCAACTTTTTTGCCTATAACCCCATCGCCGTAGAAGCAGGTAAAAACAGTTTCAAAAACACCTGGGGCACCAGAAAATCGGAAGACAACTGGCGGCGCTCTAACAAGTCATACAACCAGACCGACAGCGATCCCGTAACGGAACAAAAATCAGGTGATAACGAATCGGTCGATATTACAGATGCTGAATACAAAAGAGTAATGGCGGATGTGCCTTTAAACACACTCCAAAAAGAACAGTATCGCACTGAAATGAAAAAAGCACTCTTTGCACTCGGCAAGGATTATCGCGACAAGATTCAGGAGTACCAGCTTTCGGTGGATATACTCGAAAAACTGATCAAAGATTATCCGGGCAGTGAATTTGAAGCTGAGGCATATTACTACCTGTTTATGAATTACACGGATCTGAAAAATACGGCTATGGCAGACCGCTACAAAGCCCTGCTGTTGAGCAAATATCCGGATGACAAATTCACCAAAATTGCCAGCGATGCCCAATACCTTGCGGCCCTGGCGGCAGATGCCAAAAAGCTGGACCTCTACTACGACCAGAGTTATGAAATGTTCCAAAAAGGTCAGTACGACAAAGTAGTAGGCAGAATTCAGAATGCCATTGATGCTTTTGGAAAAGAAAATAAACTGATGGCCAAGTTTTCTCTCCTCAATGCCATGTGTCTGGGAGCTACCCAGGGCAAGGAGGCATACATCAAAGCCTTGCAGGAAGTGGTGGTCAGGTATCCAAAATCACCTGAAGAAACCAAAGCCAAAGAAATTATGCGTTTCCTGGTGGGGGATGGCACTGCCTTTGACCAGGTGGACATTCAGGAAGTTGACAAAATCTTTGAAGTAGAAAACGATTCCAGGCATTATGTGGCCGTCATTGTCCTTACAGGAGATGCAGACCCTTTCGATAAAGCTAAAATTGCCGTTTCTGAATACAACAAACAATTCCACGGCATAGAAAACTTGCAGTTGGGCGAAAACTTTCTCAGCAAAGAAGAAAAAACCCAACTTATTTTGGTGAGAAGTTTTGACAACGCCACCAAAGCTATGCGGTACTATGAAGGGGTGATGAAAAGCAAAGAGGCCTACATTCCGCCCTCCATTGCAGCATTCGAGATCTTTCCGATTACTACGCGCAATTACAGAAAGTTGATGCAGGAAAAAAGCCATTCCAAATACAGGGCTTTCTTCGAAAAAAATTACCTCAATAAGTAAAAGCGAATTTAACCGGCCAGTTTGATCAGTTCAAGGTGGATGATCACCAGCACCAGGATGATAAACAGGTGTATCAATTCCGGCCACATCCTGTTTTTCATGTCCAACAGATTGAAGGTGGCAAAGATCGATACCGGAATCGAGAGCAATAGAAACAGATTGTAGTCAGCATGACTTTGGGTCAATGCGATGATGCCCACAAACAACATAAACCAATACAAGATACTGATCCTCTTTTGAGCCGCAATCACTTTCTTTCCCATGTAATTGCCAAAATTAGCCAGCATCCACAAAACGATTACGATCAATGCTGCCAACACCAATAAGCCGGTAATGCCCAAATCATTCGCCAACACGCCGAAAAAACCAAATCCCGACCTAAACGGTAGGAAATTCCAGGATATGGTTTGACCCAGATAATACTCTTCCACAAACAACAAAAAATAGGGGGTTGTCCATCCGGTCAGATGCTGTAGCCGCTCCAATCCATTGAAAGATCGCATAATCATAAAGCCGATATAAGTAAATACAATCAGCAATAGCATAGGTGGGTAAAACATGGATGCCACCGACATATAAAAACCCGACAGGTAAATATCGTCTGCAGACTTCAGGTTGTTGTAACTGTTGAAAATGGCATTGATCGACAAAATCACAAAGGGTGTCGCCAACAATTCCGGACTTAATCCCAGGTTTTGGGGTAATATAGAGGCTAATAAAACAAACAACATACCGCTCACCAGGTTATTTTCTCTGCCTATGTGGCTTTTAATCACCAGGCGGTTGATCAGCAATGCATCCAAAAATAATACTAAAATGGCTACGACGCTTTGGGAGGTGGGCTGTCCCTCGAAAAGATGGAATACACCCCGGGTAAGAAGGCCATCGAAATCATCAGTGGTATAAATACCGGGGTTTACGAGGGATTTAATCCTGATCAATACCAAATACGGAAGAAGCAGAATGCTGTTGATGAAAATATTTCGTCTGAATAAGGAAATCACTCGCTGCCCTCTTAAAAATTGTGGTTAAAGGTACTTTCTTTTAATAAAATTCCGATGATCGGACCTCTTTTTTGAAATAAAATACCTGTTAAGCCCTAAATAGAGCTCAACAGGTAACTGAGTAATGCCCCGAACAGAAAAATGGCCAGCAAAAACCGGCTGTCCTTGTAGAGGCCTTCGTAATGTGTGTTCATGAGTTTTGGTTAGCTTTGGTATATCCCTTATTCCATAAATGATGCCATGCCATTTTTTCATAATATATGATCTTACCCGTCTTTGAGTGATCGTATTAAAGCAATGTATATATGCTCAAAGGCGGCATCCATTGTGCATTGATTTTCTGTGCTTTTTTATATCTTTATTTTAGTTAATGGGTTTCGTTTAATCATCAGCGTTAATTCTTAAAATACCGTGATTTGGGTAGAAATGAACTTGTATTGGGTAGATTCAATAATCCGGGCAGGCTTTATTAAAATGTATTATTTTTGCATTCTAATCCGAAATCTATGTTAGCAAAGACGAACGCAAGCACTGTCCATGGCGTTGAAGCCACCACCATTACCGTAGAAGTCAATACAGGCGGCAAGCCACAAGAAGGAAAACCCTATTATCAATTGGTCGGTCTGCCCGACAATGCCGTTAAAGAGGGCTTTTCCCGCATTGAATCTGCCATCAGAAACAACAACATTCCCTTTGTCCGTGTCTTTATGGTAGTAAACCTCGCTCCCGCCGATATCCGCAAAGAAGGTTCTGCCTATGATTTACCCATTGCCGTTGGCATTTTGGCCGCTACCGGTCAAATCGTCAATGCCCAGCTGGACAAATACGTCATCATGGGTGAACTGGCGCTGGACGGCCAGCTACGCCCCATTAAAGGCGCCTTGCCCATAGCTATTCAGGCGCGCAAGGAAAAATTTGCAGGACTCATCCTCCCCAAACAAAATGCAAGGGAAGCAGCCATTGTCAATGACCTGCCGGTATATGGTGTTACAAATCTTCGCCAGGTGGTCGACTTTTTAAATGGCACGCTGACTGTGCATCCGGAACTCCACAACACACGTGATTTTTTCGAAGAAGAAAAAAACAAATACGCCATCGACTTCAGCGACGTCAAGGGTCAGGAAAACATCAAACGCGCTATGGAAATTGCTGCAGCAGGTGGCCACAACGTCATTTTGATCGGACCGCCCGGTGCCGGCAAAACCATGCTGGCCAAAAGATTGCCCACCATTCTACCCCCACTTACCATCAATGAAGCGCTGGAAACAACCAAAATTCATTCGGTAGCCGGGCAGCTCGGCAACAACACTTCCCTGATCACGGCCAGACCCTTCCGCTCACCCCACCATACCATCAGTGATGTGGCACTGGTAGGTGGAGGATCCAACCCATCACCCGGAGAAATTTCATTGGCCCACCATGGTGTCTTATTTTTAGACGAATTGCCGGAATTTAAGCGAGCTGTACTGGAAGTCATGCGCCAGCCCATGGAAGCCCGCAAAGTAACCATCTCCAGAGCCAAAACGACAGTCGACTATCCGGCCAGCTTTATGCTCATTGCGGCCATGAATCCTTGCCCCTGCGGCTACTACAATCACCCCGATAAAGAATGCGTATGCGGACCGGGGGTGGTCAAAAAATACTTGTCACGGGTTTCCGGACCCCTGTTGGATAGAATCGATTTACATGTGGAGGTCACACCGGTGAGTTACGACGACCTGGCCAACCACGAAGTAAAGGGAGAGTCCAGCGATGTGATCAGGCAACGCATCATCAAAGCCAGGGAAATCCAGGCCCAACGCTTTGAAGGTATGGATGAAGTGTATGCCAATGCCCAGATGAATGGCGCTATGCTCCGCGAAGTTTGTGCACTCAACCAGGCGGGCAATTTGTTGCTGAAAACCGCCATGGAAAAATTGCAATTGTCTGCCCGCGCCTACGACCGCATTCTCAAAGTAGCCAGAACCATTGCCGATCTGGCCGGAAGTGAGGATATCAAAATCGAACACCTCGCCGAAGCCATCCATTACCGCAACCTCGATCGAGAGGGCTGGGCGGGTTGATGCATTCAGCCGATTTGCATTCCTAAAAAGTGGGTGAATATCACACCTGTCCAAAACGATTTGAATATAAAAATCATTCCCCGAATTTAGTGATTT
>CALJKQ010000104.1 GCA_937973565.1 uncultured Saprospiraceae bacterium
AGTATATACGCATTTGAAATTAGAAGTGAGGGAATCAAGCAAAGGTTTACCTGTCAATCCTTTGGTGTCATGTAATGAGGTTGTACTGCCTCCCATTCAGGTGGTCAATCCAGGAACGATCACAGGATATTTCACCTCACCCAATGGAGGAGGAACCCAGTTGATGGCAGGAGATATCATTTCTTCTACAACCCAATTGTACATATTCAGTGGTACACTGCTTTGTTTCGATCAGGAACTACAATTGATTGAGATTGGAGGTCTTACTACATTCGATCAGCCCAATGATACAACAAGATGTGGCGAATGGATATTGCCGGGAATCAATGGCACCAACGTAAGTGCTACAGCAGCCTATTTTACAGGCCCAGGAGGTTCGGGTGCCGAATTTCAGCCGGGTGATACCATAAGAACCTCCCAAACGCTTTATGTATTCGATGCAAGTAATCCGCTTTGTCTCACTAATCAACCCTCGTTTGATGTGATGATTACACCGGCTCCCATTATTACTATGGATTCTTTGGTTAAAGCTTGTAATTCCTTCACTTTGCCCAAAATTAAAGGTATAGGATTGACAGGTGACGAACTTTATTTTTCCAATCCTGCATTTACCGGCATGCCCGATACAGTGGGAACTGTAGTAAGTGTGAATGACACTTTTTACATAACAGCAGGTCAAGGGATATGCAAAGACGCTGATACGCTTTATGTTTCTATTTCACCCAATACTGTTTATGATACCCTGGCTAATGTAGCTGCATGCAATGGTTATATTTTACTACCTATTTCAGGCCAGGCAGTGGGAAGTACGGTGGCTTATTATACCCAACCCTTGGGTATGGGTACCATTTACCACCCGGGCGATGAAATTTCTTCTCCCGTCACCTTGTACGTTTATGACACCCTTAACATTTGTCAAACCAATTTTATTTCCTTTGATATCCAGGTAGCCCCTGGTCCTGAAATTTCTTCACTCCAGTCGGTTACAGCCTGTCAGGAGTATACGCTTCCGCCCATTTTGGGTTTGAATCTTACGCCCCAGGTTGCCTACTATACATTGCCCAATGGGGCAGGAACCAAATTGTTGCCGGGTGATAAAGTAAACAGTACGGTTGTATTGTATGCTTTTGATCAGGGAGTCAATTGTAACTCACAACAACCGTTTGATGTTACCATTGAAAATAAGCCAAATGCCGGCACAGCTTTAGCCATTTCTGAGTGTATAAGTGACAACCTTGTCATCAATCTATTTGACTTACTGAGCGGAAATTATGAAAGTAATGGAGTTTGGCAAGCTACAGGTCCTACCATGCTTGACATTTCAAATCCCATGCAAGTAGCCATTCCCGCAAATGCGGCTACCGGAAATTATGGCTTTAGATACACGATTAATTCAATAGCCTGTGGCCCTTCCATCTCATTGCCCAATCTTACGCTTGCTAAAGCACCGGAAGCCGGCATGGGTACAACTACGATCGCATGTCAGACAGGTTTAGGCTCTGTTGACCTTTTCAATTATCTGACCGGCAATGCCAATAACTCCGGCACATGGTCATCGTCCGAATATGCAATCCCAAATGCTGCTGCTTTTAATGCCAATCAAATGGCGCCGGGATCGCACACTTTCTTTTATGCCACCAGCGCCAACGCCGGCAATGGACTCATTTGTACAGATACAGCAGCGATCGTATTTAACGTTTCGGCAGCTTCAAATGCCGGTCAGGATGCTACAACCAATCTTTGCAAAGGACAACAAATCAATTTGACAACGTTGTTAAGTGGTGCGACGTCAACGGGCTCATTCACGGATCCTGCAACATCGGGTGCACTTTCCGGCAACATTTTTAATTCGACCAATGTAGCTGCTGCAACATACAATATATTGCACATCCTGCCTGCCCAAAACGGATGCTTAGCTGATACAAGCCGATTGTCAATTACAGTTGAAAACAAACCGAATGCCGGTACGGATATGACTGTGGTCAATTGTGATCTGGTTCCGGTCGACCTCAAACAATTGGTGGCAGCCAATCCGGGAGGTAGCTTTTCATTGGCAGTCGGAGCAGGCTCGCTCAACAATGGTGTTTTGACTCCTTCAGGACCCGGTCAATATCAGGTCTATTACATAGCCGGTGATGGGCAACCCTGCCCCAAAGATACTGCCATTATCAACCTGACCCTGGCAACCAGACCTGCAGTTGCTCTGTCGGCCCCAAATACATTTTGTCCCGGCAAAGATGTTGAAGTAACGCTTACCGGACAAATTGGAAACACGTATACAATAGTCTTGCAAAATCAAACACAATTTAATTCGGGGAATGCATCCAATAACTTGTATAGCTCTACCTTCGACTTAAGCAGTTCGCCCCAATCACTAAAACTAAACTCATCTTTATTTGCCGGCGGAATTACCTACCACGTCTCTGTTATCGGTGTGGAAACCTCTGACTGCGATTTTACCATGAATCCGGGAGTGGTGGCCTCTGCTTTTGTCATCAATCCGGCTACAATCACGAATCAAGGCGGTATCTTGTGCAAGGGTGAGTCAATTACCATCGGAAACGTTGTGTTCAACGAAAACAATACGTCAGATACAATCACTTATACTTCGGGATCGGGATGCGATTCAATGGTTATCT
>CALJKQ010000105.1 GCA_937973565.1 uncultured Saprospiraceae bacterium
AAACTCATACAATAATATCGGATACACTTATGCCACACATTTTGTGACCGGCAAACCGGTGATCAATGAATTTTATTCGAACTTCTTTGTTACGTTTCTTGATTATAACAGCATATTCTTTGGGGGAGGATTCACTCCCGGTGAGTCATACGACTATTTCGAACCAAGGGTAGAAGGGCGTTACAGCAATGCTATCAAATACTTTTATGCTTATGCGGGTTTCAGCACCGACTACCGCAAAAAAGTGGCCCTTGATCTGAACCTCAATTTCAGTAATTTCATCAAGTACTTTGTTTCGGAGGGCTTTAATGTGAATGCTACGTTGCGTTATCGTGTTAACGATAAACTTTCGTTCAAAGCCGTAGCATACTATGGATATGACCCTTACAATTTAGGTTTCGCCGACATCGACCAGAACGATGATATCATTTATGGATTGCGTATTTTAAACACATTTGAAAACAGCATACAGGCTAAGTACAACTTCAAAAACGATATGTATGTTACTCTGAATGCAAGGCATTACTGGGTCACTGCTGAATACCGTAAGTACCTTACATTAGTTGAGGATGGCTCATTTGACCCGAACTACGAATATTCCTATAACAATAATTTCAACTACAACGCATTCAACATCGATCTTGTTTATTCATGGCAGTTTTCTCCCGGCAGTAACCTTTCTGTAGTTTACAAGAATGCCATCGAAAACGATGAGGTATTGGTGAGGCGTCCGGGATATGGCAAAAATCTGAACAAGCTCATTGATGACCCTCAAACCAACAGTATCTCGATCAAAGTGCTTTACTATCTTGATTACTTGTGGATGAAGAAACATGTCAGGTTTAAAAGCATGGACAAGTGATCCAATATGATTACGCTAAGCGATTGTAATCATCAACCCTGAAATTCACACTAACTTTTACAGCCGGTTTCCAAATTAAAATTTTGAGGTGTGAAAGGGGTTGATGCTTCCTGACTGAAGACTGCATTCAAATTTAATCTGTTGATTTACAATGTCTTTATATTAAAAGCTTTTCAATGGATTATTTCCATGAATTAGCATGAGAATGGAAAATATACTTGTTTTTTTCTCAAAAAATTGATTACCTTTAACCTAACAAGTGTATTCACCTTTTAATTTTTATAGCCATGGCACGAAAAATCCTTTGGTTATTATGCCTCTCATGCTTTTTTTGCCTGGAGGCTCATTCTCAAATTTCCATTCAGTTTCAGGAACCTGATACCATTGGAGCGTGTCGCCAGAATGTGTTTAGGATGGTGGTTGAAAATGATTCTAGCATTGCAGATACCATCAGTGTTGCCAGTGCAGTTACTCCAACTGGCTCTTCTGATTGCGCCCCTCTTTCGCAGGGATTGGAATATTCAATAATAACTCCCCTACCTGCAGGATTGACAATCCTGTCTCATGATGATTCTCTTGTATTTGTTGTCCCTTCAGGATTTAACGATACACTTGACTATCTGCTTTTTCTGGACTGCCACCTGATTCCGGATTCTTTAAATACAACTATCACATTAACACATTTTTTTAACGCTAATTCCACTGTAACTGTAAATGGCAACGGCGCTTCAATAGTATTAAATAATATTTTGTTTCCTTATTTAATTGAATTGAACTCTGGTCAGAACATGAACTCGCAGTACCTTACTAATTTGCCGTTCACATTTTATTATCAGAATAGCGGACTCATTCCTGCAAATATTCTATTCCAGTTTGAGAGAGATACAACTAATTATTGTGGACAAATCACAACAGATAGCACTACCTATCAAATAGGCATCAACGGTGCAACTTCTTTTTATTTAGGAAACACTGCTATTTCAATCCAACCTTCTGATACCCTAATCATAAGGCAGCATAACAGGAGGCTTTCATGCCTGGCTACATGTCCAGTTAATACGGCCATATTTTCATACTCCTGCAATTATGATTCACTCACTTTAACTTCGTTTTGTGATGCTTGTCAAAATGAGTATCTACATAGCTATACTGTAAATAACCGAGACACGCTCAGCATTGATGTCATTCGGATCTCACCTGTTGACCCTATTTATGATTTCACATGCATGAATGATACTGCCGGTGTTTGGTGGGAGTATCAGATTGTTAACAACGGTGCAGGAGCCATCGATACGTTGCAATTTTATCTCACACAAGATGCTTCTATTGCAGCTTCTATCAATTTCTTGTCTCTTTTGCCAATCGGTTCAATTACGATAAATCGCAATGGTGGATTTCTTGATACTCTTATTACTCCAAAATCACAATGGCTGTGCACCAATCTTGTTTCCGATGCTCTGTATTCCATGAAAGTAGTTGCCACAGATTTCTTGAAAAATGATACACTATTTCTGCGGTTTAAAACCATACGTTGTAGTGAAGAAACTGATTCTCTTCTGGATATGCCCAAATTTTATAACCAATGGTCCATGGATAGTATTTATTTGGTTTCAGTTTGTGGCAGTCAAAAAGTCTTAGGGCAAACCGGAGACTTGTTGACATCAAATAATTACATCGCCGGTCAGGCTGTGGGTTCTAATTATGATGTTGATCTGCTCACATCCTTTTTTCCTGCAGTTTCAGATCTGACTGTTTCCAATAATAATGTAGGACAAAATGCCTGGTTTAATATAGACCTTCGTTCAACACTTTCTACAAAGCAGCATGTTTATCAATTGTTAGGTTGCAATGGACAAAATGCAACTTGTGATACACTATTCGGTTGGTTTCGTGCTCAGATACAAACCGATACTAACTTGCATGTAATCGCTCCTTCTTTGGATGTATTTCTTCAAAAAGTGGATATAATAACCGGTGACACCGTTCTAATTGCTGCCGACTGGTGGTACAGTCAATTTGATACTACATTGTGTACCAACCATACCTATAATTACTATTTCAACTTGAACAGACCGCTCATGCGAAATTTTCTGGATAGTGGAAGCTTTGTTTTCAATTTGACATCCTGTTGTGCAACTGATGCTTCACCTACTCCATACAACGTGGAATTTTATTTACTGGCCGATCCTTCTCAAAGTTGCGTGTCAGTGACCATACCCTCCAATCACAGCAGCACCCTGATTATAAATGACACTACACAACAATGGCTGCCGCTATCCGACGAAGGGAGTGGGATAGCGGTACATTGTCCGGGATGCCTAGCACCGGGAATTATTGTCGATTATTATAAGATGCAGCGAAGTTCCTTTGGCCTACAAGATTCGGACAACGATGGTCGGGCAGATAGCACGAATGCTGTTATTGATCCTTCGGGAACCTGGTTTGCTGCAAACAAGAACAAATTAAACACCAATTTCAGTGGATTTGGTGATCGGGTTGAAGATCATTTGACTGCGCATCTTCAGGCAGGTGATCCCGGAAGTGGCGGTTACAGTTATGTGCAAATGCAGCAGCCTCCATTAAATCTTCGCTTTAATGCCCTGCAAGTGGGAAGAGAAATTCCTATGGCACTCGATACGATGAGGTTGCTTCCCGATTCGCTCTTTTTTTATGTGGATTCGCCTACAAATACACCCGGCGGATGCTTTGAGTGTGAAATGTATGGTATGGACGTTGATAGCTTCACTACGCAGTTAAAGATTGTAGCTACCGGCGCTGATATTTTCAATCATTTTCTGGATACCATTTCTGCATCCAACCTTTACTTATTTAGCTTTGTTGATACCGTAGGTGGCAATCTCAACTCTGGAAATTTTGATGATACAATTCCACTTGGAAATTCTTTCAATGGCTTCTTTGAAGGACAATATTACCGATTGCGGGTCACATATAATGTTTGTGGTAATTTCACAGGAGGCATTGGGACGAATGTCGAGGATTTTGTCAAAAAAACGGATATCCTAAACCGGATGTGGGTAATCGGAAAAGTACAAACTTCATCTTCTTTACCACAAATGTACAACGATATAGTTTTACTTCACGATAGTCTTTCCATAGGTGTGTCACCTTCCGATACTTTGCTTGGCTACAGTTTAATGGACACATCCTATGTAAATAACTATTTGTTTTATTGCGAAACAAGAGGAAGCATTCATTATTTTATGTCCAATGATGTGGATAATGGCTCTTCTATAGTAAATACTCCCGGCTGCAAAAAGGATATGCAGGTATATGCTACTTCTAAAATTGCAGGTGGCAAAAACATGTTTGATGCTTACCCTTATGAATACCGACCACCAGCTATTGGATTAACTTCAGCCAATCTGATCATTCCTGCTGATTATTATGTCTCTAAAGCATCAAGTCGGAATATTATTAATTTTAACAACCAGAATCAGTATACCGACTCTATAGGTATTCAACTGAGCGACACAATTGGAATCACTTCTGTTGAGAGCTCAAATTTACCTGACTTGCAATGCCTCACTCAAACAGTAAATCCTTCCGGACCTGGTCAAACTCCTTATGCAGGTGATCAGGTTAATATTCGGGTCATTGATCTGGAACTTTTACCCTTAAATTGTGATCCATCATCAGCCATGCCTCCCGATTCATCGGTCATTACCAATTTTGATTTGCAACTATATCCATGTTTATCACAGGCTACTTGTTTGCTGCCAGATTCTATTTCCTTAAAAGCAAAACCGCCCGCCATTACTGCCTTATCCAACAATCCGCAACTTTCCCTTACCCAAGACGATAATTCTGTTCAGATTGAGGGTGACACCATCTGCTGGAATGTTTCCCTTACCAATAGCAGTGTTTCGGGAACTACACTGGCTAACAATGTTTTTTTTGCGGTTAATGATCCAGATGTTTCTGGGTTGCTTTCCGGATGGCATTTTTATCCTACAGGAAGCGGTGTGCCTAATGTACTTGATGGAGTCATTGTACCTGTCATTACTTCCCTTGCGCCTGGTGCTGCCATTGGTGGTAACCTTTGCGCTTCCGTAACCGACTGCCCTGTGAATGATTCGCTTACCTTCGGGCTGTATTACGGCTGGAATTGCGGAGGTTACCCTGAGTCTCCTTTTGACACTACATCACTCTGTGAGTTCGACATTGACAGTTTGACCATGAGAGTTATTATTGGGCAATTATCATCACCGGGTAAACAATACGAAACACCTTATACCTTGTGCGACACCACTACTCTGACGACTTGCTTTTCGAGTATGAATGAAGGTTTAATTTTTCCTTCACAGGTAACGCTTGATAATATTCAAAGTGGGATGGATATCGTTTCCGGAACGATCAGTAACGGTAGCTTGTGGTTACCGCTGACTGCCACCGGTAACGATTCGCTTTGGTTGATCCATCCCGACAGTATTGCAATTTTATACCCCGGTGGAGGATATAACGTAAATAACAACCCCCTTTGCATTACATTCCGCATCTATCTGGGATGCGCCTTTGCCGGAAACACCAATTTGCCAAACAAAACGTTGTATTTCACAGATGTCTGTGGCAATCTGGACACCATCCATGTTCCTTTCTCTTCACAAGGCGATTTTGTGTGGGACAGCACCTCCGTATGTAACGATTGCTTCTCTCTGAGTAAAACCATCAATGACACCCTTGTTGCAACCGGAGATCCGGTCACTTATCAGGTGGTAGCATGTAACTACAATGCCACTTCCAATACGGTAACATTGGTGGATTTACTACCTTCAGGCTTCATCCCAACCACCAATCTGCCTGCAACCACTACCCTTTTGCCGATGGAATGTGATACCTTTGCTGTTACAGGCACCTTCTTCCTGGCAGGTGGCTGTCCGGCAATGACTAACAATGCATTTCTGATATTTAATGGCGATACCACAGCTGCTTCGGCTTGTGTGGAAGTATTATCATCATCTGCCATTTGTCAGGATTCTGCTGATATTGTATGGACAGGTACGGTTAATAGCAATCAGTTAGCAACCACTTTTTCCAATATGACTATTTACATAGCTGACTCCTTGGTGGTTAGTGACACATTACGATTTTTGGAATGTGAAGTGATTATGGCGGCAGGAAGCTCCATAAATGTGGTGGGTGCATCCGGAACACTCATTCTTGAGCAAACACAAGTGTATGGCTGCGATACGATGTGGCAAGGAATCAATGTAAGTCAACTGAGTCATTTACGGATTTCTGAAAGTTCACTTGTTGCAGATGCCAACAATGCAGTTACTGCCCGTCATAAGTCGGATATTTCCATTACTCATTCGAACCTGATGGACAATGCCCGTAATGTATTTATTCCGGTTACTTCCGGCGTGACCACAAATAGTGTTTCGTTGACTATGATCGGAGACAGTATTGGTGTTCTGAAAAATCAATTCTTGCCTAGGTATAACGGTCAGGCCGCATTCGGTTCCATTCCAATGTCAGGCGTGGAAACCAACCGATGGGTGGGTACCATTGGAACCACAGGACTTGAAAAAAATGTTTTTTTTAACATGATGAGAGGCGTTGTTGGGAAAATCAGTTTTGTCCGCTGCGAAAACAATGATTTTATTGATATGCTGAAAGATCCTACTGCTCCGACGAGTACTTCCGATCATGGGAAAGGAATCAATGTAATTTCAGAAACCAGTCAGGTGGCTTCATCGTTATATGTAACTGCTAACAATTACTTTTTCAATAATATTTATGGTATTTACACAGCCAAATGCAAAACTACTGTCCGTGGAGTTCTTATGGATACAGTACGCTATGGTGTGCATGTGAGAAATTGTATCGATACCCTGACTGCCGAGATTTCTTCCAATACCATCAATGCATATTTTAGGGGAATTGACCTGATGAATAATGCAGGGTCAGACGGCATTTCAGTGCGTGATAATACTCTAAATATCGATTCTGGAGCCAGTGCTGCAAGAGGTATAAGCATGACTGAAACAGTATTCGGTAATGGAAATTACAAAATTGAAAATAATATTCTCACCTTAAATGGTGCCGAGCATGGCATCTTTGCCAATGCAATTGCAGCTCCTTTGATTACCGGAAATATTATCTACCAAAATCCATTAAGTGTACCCAACACTTCTGTTGGAATAGCAATAAACGGATGCGATAGCGCAATTGTGAGTTGTAATACGGTTATTTCTACCTATAACATGGCTCAAAATTTGGCAACCGGGTTAAGAGTTGATATTAGTGACCAATGCAATGTTTTCTGCAACAGCACCGATGGGCATCACCGGGGCATTTTCTTTGGTGGTACAAATGCGGGAACAAGTTTCAAAGGAAATACAATGGGCACACATTATGTTGGATTGTACCTCAATAATGCAGCTGTAATTGACCAGCAACCACCAGGTGGTTCTTCACCTTTCCATGGGAATGTTTGGCAAGATTCCGCTTCTTATTCAAGTGGCTATGGGGCTGTGAATTTGAATGCAATACCAGCTCCTAATTTAGTACTTTCATTATTCTCAACCAATCAATCTATTCCAGCACATAATCCAGTAATACCGCTTAATGCTTCTTTAGGACCATTTAATGTAAATGATCAAGCGTGGTTTGCTCCATTTCCAAGTGGAAGTTCTTTTTCATGTGCCTCTAGTCTTTCTTGTGAAGATACTGCAATCGGTGGTGGAGAACATCTTCGAATTCAGATCGCTTCCGACCAAAGCCTGACAAGTGATTTTATTCCTGAATCTAAATACATCGCCAAACAAGCTTTTTTTGAAGAAATCAAAAAAGATGCTTCAGGAAACTTTGATACTCCTCTTTTCAATTCGTTTAAGATTGATGCCGAGAATAGTTCCATTGGAAAGCTACATGAAACTAAAATATTGTTTGGTACTTTAAACGAATTGGATGCAGATAATAAAGCTGAAATAAGTGAGGCAATTTCAGAAATTCAATCTATAACCGACAGCATCGTACTAATCGATAGTTTGCTTGCTCATCAATTTAGCACCACTTTATTGGAGTTAAGATCAGATTTAATCGAAAGCATTTCACTTATCCATGATGACATTGTAACTATCGAAGCGACCCGGCAAACTTCCAATGCCTCAATTTTAAGTGATCTTGATGCAGCCATCTCCACCATAACGCCTTCTGAAATTCCGGATGCAACTGAAAAAGCCGTCTATAATATGGAAGTGCTGTATCAGCAAGGAGGCATATCAGTTTTAACAAATCATTTCAATTCTCTTTTACAACTTGCGGTTCTTTGCCCATATAGTGGAGGCAAAGCTGTTTTCAGAGCAAGAAACCTCATTTGGATGTTGGATGAAACTTTGACTTTCAATGATGAGGCTGCCTGTCAGGCTGTCGGAATTTTCAAAGAATCGCAAAGTCAAGCTAATCTGATTAAAAAACCATCGTTTTCCCTTCAGCCTAATCCTGCCAATGAAACCGTGAATATTGTGTTCGGTGAAATGGAATTAGGTTCGAGTCAAATTACGATCAAAGATATTACTGGTCAGATTGTTTTTGCTCAAGTAATAAATAATTCGTCTTTATCATTAGAGATAAACACAAGTCATTTTGATCAGGGAGTTTACCTTGTAGAATGGGAATTCCCAGGACAAAAACCACAAACTGAAAAGCTAACGATTATCAGATGAAAAAAATATTATTTGTTGTACTTATTCTTGTTAGATCTATGACCTGTTATGGACAGGGTTTTAATCATCAGTGGTTGTTAGGTTATTGGAACTTTCAGGATGACAAAGGAAAATTACTTTTTAATAGTTCAAATTATACACCTGTAATTGAACAAAGAAAAATGACCTTTTATGGCACCCAGGCCAATATCAGTGATGCTGGTGGTAATCTGCTTATGGCTAGCAATGGTATTTGGATCGCTAATGCAACTGGTGACACCATGATGAATGGTGGGGGGTTGAATCCGGGAGGGGTCACGCCTAATTGGCCAAACGGGTTACCCATGACGGCAAATAATTTATTCTTACCCTACCCGGGAGATTCCAATAAATTTGCACTTTTTCATCATACAGCTTCATTTAACGGTGTGTACTACCCAGCATTAGAAATTTTTTATTCAATAATAGATGTAACCCAAGACGGAGGGCTTGGTTCTGTAATAACGAAGAATCAAATAGCCCTACAAGATACATTTAGCTGGGGTTTAGGTGCTTGCAAACATGCAAATGGAAAAGATTGGTGGGTTGTAGCCATCAAGGATTACAGTGATATTATCTTTAAGTTTCTAGTCACAGATTCAACAATTCATGTTTCAAATCAAAGTCTGGGTATTACACCTACAGTTGGTGCTTCA
>CALJKQ010000106.1 GCA_937973565.1 uncultured Saprospiraceae bacterium
TGGAGTGGAAGATCATATTCATATTCTAACTCATATTCACCCAACGGTTGCCCTTTCCACACTGGTACAGAGTATTAAGGTATCATCCAGCATATTTATCAAAGAATCCCAGATCTTTCCGGGCTTTGATGAATGGCAGCCTGGATATTGTGCCATAACCTACAGCAATTCGGCTTTAAACAATCTGATTGAGTATGTTAAGAATCAGGAAGCGCACCATAAAAAGCTCACCTCCAAAGATGAGCTGAAGAAAGCATTGGAAGAACACAACATTTCATATGATGAAAGATACCTTGAGTAGCAGTGGGGAAGATCATATACAAGCCCTACAGGCTTGAAGTATTTTTCCTTTATTGGCCCCGCATTGCATACGGGGTAATTCACCTTCATGCCCTTCAGGCTTGCGAGTGATTCTGCACTTCACACTAGTTTCTCAAATTTCGAGCCCTTTGTTTTTATTTTAAAATGGAAGGCACATAAAAAAAGAACAATAACAAAGAAGCCTGAAAGGCTTCAAAGTGAGTAACACAGTACGAAGTGCTGTGTAAAGAAGAAGACACAATCCACAAGCCTGTAGGGCTTGAATGTAAAAAACGCAAGTCAAAAGTGTATACAACTTCCTAAATTTACAATCTAAGATAGAGATGGATGACCGACCGGTTTTGCCTGCAAGGCAAAAATCGAGTGCCACGAAGGCACTCGATAGGGAGGGAACTGCGACCAACCGGATCGCAGCTTCGACAAAGTCACTTGTGGACAGGCAAATATTTGCCAAGACTTCTCCTCAAATATTTCACAAGGAGGGAACTGCGACCAACAGGATCGCAGCATCGACAAAGGCACTTGGGGACAGGCGAATATTTTCCAGGACTTCTCCTCAAATATTTCACAAGGAGGGAACTGCTACCAACCGGATCGCAGCAACGATAGATGCACTTGGAGAAGGGCAGATATTTGTTGGACTTCTCATCAAATAGTATATAGGAAAGGGAGCTGCGTTTTTATTAAATATTTTTGTTGGCATTGAATAGGGGGCAGTACAATACTAACTATGAAAAAGTGAAATATTTCGGCAATACAATTCGTTAATTAACATAATTGTTCGTTATTCAACTTAAAATGAATTTATTCATACCCTTACTTTCATCTATCTGGCTTTTGGACACAATATTGTTTTCTATCGGACAGCCATTGATAAACTCTGTTCCTTATGTATAAAATAGTAATTTATCTCGTAGTTATAGCAGTGTATTTGAGTGCTTGCCAATCAAAAAGGAGATTGTTGCTTTTGGAATCAAATAAGGATATATATCCAAAATCTGTAATTCCTATTAAAGGGTCGCCACAAAGTAAATTATATTCAGCATTTACGAAGCCATATTTCAATGGAAAGGATTCGTTTTTAATAGGTTATACACTTACACCAAAAGGCAAAAATGTAATTGTTCTTGGCATACATGATAGCTTTTATTTGAATACACCGATAATTTCCTATAAAGTTCATAAAGTACATGATAGCATTGGTAGCTATCAGTCGACTTTAAAATTTGATGATAATTATTATAGTATTACACTTTTAAATGATACCCTTTTGAGTGTTGACTTATTAGATTCGAGAGCAGTAAAATCTGCTGAACTAAGTTATGTATCAAATATTAAGCACCTGGATGTTAAATTTTTGGATTATGATAACACATACGTTGATTTAGAAACTATTTTGAGTAAAGAAAAGGAAAATGTTCTGATTTTTTGGTCAACTACTTGTGAGAGCTGCCTTAGGTTGTTTAATACTTTGTCTAAGACTAAATATTTGAACGATAAAAATTTTATATTTATCCATGATTTAAATAGCTTTAAAAATTCGGTTAAATTTTACAATCAGTACAAATCCTCTTTTAAGTTTTTATTAGCAGCTGAAAGCGATATTCGTTATTTTGATGTGAATGGTACTCCCTATGAAGTTATGATAGATCAACTTGGAAATATTAAGTATGATAATAGGTATATATTTAAATGATTTCACTATTTTCTACTTAAATGAAAAATGAAAAGATGAATTTGTTGCCTGTTTCAACAAGAATTTACTAGTATTGATTTTTTAATTTGGACTGAGTCGGTTTTTTTCAATGTTCACGTGATTTTTGGTCTAGACTTGGAAAAAGTAATGTATATTACTAAATAGCTGCCCATTTAAGTAGCGGTGCCGCCAAAAGACGGCAATACGGAATAATATTTATCGATGCATGTTTAGACTATGAATGACAAAAAGAGGAGCAATAATTTTTTTTACATGACCCTATAAATTCAGGCTTTATGTAGAAAAAGTGAGGAGGAGTTGTGTATGAAGAAACTAAGCCTGTATAGGCCATCATTATAGGGCGTCAGTTGGGGTAGGGGGACTTCCTTCAAATCAGGTCTATAGAGCCACCATGTTTTTCATATAAAGCAGTCTGTTTGAATTAAAGTCTATTTCCATTTATAACTAAATTTTCTACCATAATGTGTTTGGTCATTTGATATAAAACACGTAAATTACCTTACTTTATGCCAGATCCATGCCGAATTTCACAGCTTTGCGAAACGTTTTTATCCTACTGCTGGTCTTTTGCCATGCGAGTGCCTGGTCTCAAGAGGTAAATACACCCACCATCATCCGATGGATAGGAAAAAGAGAAGAGTGGAATAAGGATAAGTTAATGTATTATCGCCCCTATGGGATTAGATATCATTTGCGTCATGAAGATGGGGCTTCAGATTATATGGTCATTCCTATAGATCAAGATACTTTAGGCCAGCTCTATCATATAAGCATGGAGCTGCACATGGATCCCTTTTATTTCCAGGACACTTTTATGCGAAAGCACTTTGGAATTGCGGTGGCCAATGATTTACCGACCGACAATTGGTACTTGAGAACTACGACATTTTATTCGTTTAATAAATTGATTCAGGACAGTGTAGCAACAGTTCAGTTTAACTACAGACTTCAGTGTAAGGGGAGGTATTTATTGATCGGAGTATTTAAACGCGGGCATTACACGAAAGAAATTTGCGATTTATGTGGTGTTTCATTTAGGGTGAATGGTTTTACTATTTCAAAAATATCTGATGTGGATTCAAGCAATTGTGTATATTTCTGTCATGCAGATTCAAGTAAAAAAATTCCCGAACCCGTATTTGACACAGGGCCAGATTCAGTAGTGATTAATTATTCGTTAGGTTCTGATGTAATATCGATTGAAAGTTATAAGTCCCTCACATCTTTTATAAATTCATTAAAGAAGAATAATTCTCTTGTAAATATCAGGGCATATACAGATAGAATAGGCAACAACAATTACGAACTTTCAAACGCCAGAATAAGAAGAATTAAAGGCATTTTAGTGGATAGTTTTGGGGTAGATACTTTCAGATTGTTAATCGACAATTTTGGTGAAAAGTTGGCTGTCCACCATAAAAGTGTAGACGAAAGAAAAGTGGTGTTGTCCAAAACATACTATCAACTTTCGCATTTATACTATGAAAAGGCATTAAATTCATTAAAAGAAGGAGACTCAAGGTCTGCTTTTAAGAATCTTAGTCTGTGGCTAAAAAATGTAGATTTTGACAACGCCATTCTCTTTATTTTTGATTGTCGTTTTTTTGCATTGAAAAATACTCCTGCTTATCAGGGAATGGTTGACCAAATCAAAAAAAAGGTATACCGCAATTCAAAACTGGTTTTTGATTTAGACTCTATTTATTTTGAAGACCAGAGATACAGGACATTGATGAGCTCTATATATGGAAATCATATTTACAAGGATTCATTTGAAATCAATTGCCTTCAAGATCAAAAAACTGAAACCCAAATTCAAGTCGAAAATGAACAATTTATCGAAAATCTCTATAAAAAACATGGGTTTATTGTAGAAGGGGAGGTCGGCACAAGGGCATTTCATAGTTTTATTTATGTGATTTTACATA
This sequence comes from uncultured Saprospiraceae bacterium, assembly GCA_937973565.1. GTDB lineage: Bacteria > Bacteroidota > Bacteroidia > Chitinophagales > Saprospiraceae > JADKBO01. The sequence continues at coordinate 3,967 of CALJKQ010000106.1, forward strand.
GCAAAAATCTTACATGGCAAAAAAACTGGCTACCCCGATTTGAAAATGAATGCCTGCAATCCAAACTTCCCTGGAGATGGTACGCCACCTTATCTGATAAAATCAGCATTTTGGAAACAGGAAAACAAATATACGGCACCCAAGTAAGTGTAGATGAAAATGGCAGGTTAGATGGCTCATTTATACCCATACAAGACCCCCAAAAAGTGAATGAACGCAGAGCAAGATTTGCTATGGCGCCAATACAGTTTAAATAATGCATATAAAATAAAAGATATTACTAACATTTTGATGAAATTATTGTAACTTAGTTAAAAATATCCCCATCATGCGTTTTGGAATTCAAAAATCAGTCTCATTATATTGGATCTTTTTACTCGTTTCATCAATTTTGTACGGACAACGGTATCACTTGCCTTCAAAGACCAGGCTGACAATGCCAACTCCTTACTTTATACAGGAATCTGAAAAGGTTGATTCATTATTTTCAATTAGAACTCCGAATAATATTTCAAATCCTTGTATAAGTCAAATTTCTTTCTCTCAGGCATTGTCATGTTTTGAATTGTATACGTGTAATCGAATTGGTAAGGCTAAATTTGAATCTTTTGGTTTTGATCAGGGCGAATATAGTAGCAGCAACCACCGGTGGAAATTGTTGGGCTTGCGCGGTGCTATAGAAGGCAAAGAGGTATTGATATTGGATGAAAATTTTGACTATGATTTGACAAACGATTCTATTTACTACCTACCCAAACCAGCTTTGAATGAAAACGTACCTCTGTACCATAGAGTTTACTATGAGACGGATTTAAGTATTGAAAAAAATATCAGTTATGAATTTTTACACAATGATATTGTTCATAAATTAGGCGAACCGGTTGGATTTACAGTTACGGTGGTTTACGATTCACTGGCAAAAAATTTGACATATTCTGATATATTTAAATTGGGGTATAAAGATAAACTTGTTTTTGAAGATATTTTGGATGGTGAAAAAGTGAATATACAGGTTTTGTCTACAACTACATATCCAGGTTTGTTCCCTAATTTTAAAATTAGTACTTCAGCTAATACTTGCAGAAAATCACTTAAAGAACCACTTACTGTTGGCGCGAGCAACTTTATCATTGATAGTTTTGATTTGATTCATAAGAGTCTTTATGTATCCAATTATCGAACGCCTTATGATTGGGGAAGCATCAAGGGAAGTTCAGTAACAACAGGAGATGTTTTAACTTTTGACCAGAAGGCAGATGTCAAGCTGATTCATGTCTGGTCTACCTGGTGCCAGCCATGCATTAGAAATCTACCCAAATTAAAAGATTTAAGCCAGCATTTGCCTTCTGTTAGTATGTTAGGAATTTGTATCGGTGAGAACAAATCTAAAGCCATAGATCATGTTACGGAAAATAATTTGGATTGGCCATTGATGTATTTTGAATCAAAGCCTGATTTTATCAAAAACGAAATGTCAGTGGAGGCTTACCCTTGTTACATCGTTTTGGGCGCCAATAATAAGATTCTATATAAAGGTTCTGATTTGAATCAAGCCAAAAACCAGCTCGAAATACTAACTAGGAAAAACTGAAATAAATTGGCAAGATAGTAAAGTTTAATACCCGGATTGAGGTGGTTTTATATTTCCTTGGTATTTTATCATGAGATTTTAATTAACTCCCCTCCACAAACCCCTTCCATCTCCGCATATATTGTATAAACGTATCACTTAACCCTGCCGCCCTCAACTTGTCTTCTGTATAGGGTGGTCGCTCAGGAATGTAGTCAGCATCCCTAACTCTGGTGGGCCAATCGGGAATACCGATACCGGCTCGTCCCAGGGCGATAAAATCCGCACCCAGGTCTAAAGCCCTTTGGGCTTCATCGGCTGTCCATATTTCTCCGGCTACCATGAGGGCGGTGGAGACTGGCACTGCTTCTCTGAAATAGGTGATGAGGGCCTTGTCAGTATCCATATATTTTTCGGGGCGCTTCAACGCATTCCAGGGCGAGACATGGATGTAGTCGGCTCCCTCAGCAGCGAGCATTGCAGCCAGCCGCAAGCTTTCATCAAAATCGATGCCTTGAAAATTGTATTTGTCTTCCGGAGATAAACGAACACCCACAATAAAGTCACGGGGCAAGGCCATTCTGATGTTTTTCAGTATGGTTCTGATGAGCAATGACCGCTTTTCAAAATTTCCACCCCATTCATCGGTGCGTTGGTTGGTAGCGGTGCTCAAAAACTGATGCAAAAGATAGCCATGGGCGCCGTGCAATTCCACTCCGTCGAAGCCCGCTTGATGGGCCCTCACGGCAGCTTGCGTAAATGCCTGAATGGTGTTTTCAATATCCTCCTGTGTTCCGGCCCTCACCTCCACTTCCGCACTGCCCACTTTGAATAGGTGGGCACTGGCACTCCACGGTTGCAAATCCGTCACCGAAACAGGACACCTGGCACCACCATGAAAAAGTTGCACGATGCCCAAAGTGGGGTATTCATGTAATCCATTTGCCAGTCGACTCAGTCCCGGTACCATGACATCATCATAGATACCCAGCTCTCCCGGCCAGCCCTGTCCATCCAGAGAAACATGGGCCGCACACGTGATGACGATGCCAAAACCACCCTCAGCCCGTCGCACCAACCAATGGTATTCATCATCACTCAGTGTACCATCCGGGTGACTTTGTTGATTGGTCATGGGTGCCAGCGCTATTCGGTTTGCAGCGAGGCGTTGTGTGCCGGAGAATGGGTAGGTTTCAAATATATTCATGGTGATGGTATGTGGTGATGTATATTGGAATATTATATTATGGATTATGTAAATATCAAGTATTTGGGATTTTTCCTTGTCTTCGAAAATGTTGAAATAGTTGCATTTATTTTTTATTCAAGCCTACCTACTTATTCATATGATGAGCAGCGCAATAAGGGCAGCCAAAAGGATGATGCCATAGCCCGCTAAAAGTAAAGAGCGCAATGATTTACTGCCGGCCCAAATGCCAATACCCATTTTGATGAGCGTATTCGAGATGGTCGCCATTAGGAGTGCCTTGGCAGCGAGCGAAAGGTCGAGGTGTTTTCCGGCCATTTTCGATACCGTAATGGTTATGGCATCTATATCGGATAAGCCGGATAGGGCACTGGAAATCAGCAGTCCTTGTTGCCCCAGGTGTTCATTGGCATAATCGACCATCAAAAGGATGACAGTATAAATGAGTCCAAAAAACAAGGCACCCTGCAGATCAAGCGGTTTGCCTTGGCGGATGGGAGTATCCACAGCATGTAATCCGTCCTTTTTGAAGTGGATATACAGAGTACTTCCCAACGCAGCCACGAATACGATAAAAATAAGGTAATAGTATTCATTAAATAGCGATGGGTTGAACAGGTAGATCCACAGCAGCACCCTCAGCACCATAACAGATGAAGCAGCTAAAATGGCCACCGCACAGCTATGGGCAAGCGCCTCGTTTTCTTTGCTTTTTTTAGCAAAAACCCAGGTCACGGCGGTGCTTGAGATCAGTCCACCCACTACACCACTGAATAGGATACCTTTTTTGGATCCCAGCAATTTCATCAGCATATAACCCACAAAACCCAGTCCGGAAGTAAGTAATACAACCCACCCGATTTCACGGGGATTGAGGATGCCATTGGGTCCATAATTTTCATCCGGTAAAAAGGGGAATAGCAACAAGGTAATGATCACAAAACGAATAAAATCGTACAACTCCTCTTCCGTAATCTTACCTATCATCGAATGAAGCCTGAGTTTTGAGGACAACATTACCAGCACCACCACCATGGTCATCAGGCTGATGTCCAGGTAACCCATAAAACAAAGTGTACCCAGCAAAAAGCCGATAATCAGTGAAATTTCTGTGGTAGCCCCTACATCCCCCCTCGATGCCGTAATAAAGTAAGCAACACCTGTAAGAATCGCAACTGCCAGTAAAATGGCAATGTAAACCCAGGGCGAGAAAATAAAATAACACATGCCCCCCAGAAAACCCAACAATACCACCAGCACAAACGTACGGATGCCGGCAAAGCCATTCACCTTTTCCGTCAGTGCCGCGTGTTCCCGCTCCAGCCCAATGATGATGCCTATGCCCAGTGCCACCAGTGCACGGATCAAAAACTCACCCTGCGACAATTGTAAAGCGGTTGTATCAATGATATAGTGATCCATTTGATATATTATTGATAAATCAGGATTCAATGGGTTTATATGTATCTAAGATAACACAAATAAATTGAATTTTTGGAGTTTTGGAAGTGACATAGGTCAATTTGGTAATGCAGCTTCGATCAAAGCTAAAAGGATTAATCTTTATAAGTCCAAAGTACCAAATGTAAATTTGTCGAAGCCACTCGCAGTGCTCGTGGTTATCCGTGAGAAAGGAAATCTGTGATTTCCGAATTCGAACGATGGTGAGCTTTGCCGAACCACCTTCCTAAAATGACCTGTCAGTCATTTTTTTGCTCTGCAAACCGCTCGGTCATGCGCTTCGCGCTCAGGTCAATGAATTCAAAGAGGGATCGGTCAAATAAAATTAGCTGGTAATTACAATCAGTCTTTGTCGATGCCGTGCAAGGTTTTGCACGGTTCTTCTTGAGTTAGCAAATTTATAATTTGCGTAAACGATCGATGCTGAGCTTGCCGAAGTACTCGTTATCGAGTGAAATCATTCACTCGATTTGCTCCGAAGTCGCAACCACTCGGTCATCTACAAAGGTCAATATGTGTAGTTATAGGCGAAATATATTACCCATAGACCCAAGATTTATCTTATTTCGCTGAAGTTTCTTCTTACCCGTAACCCGTGCTGTGCGGTAGGAAGTCAGCATGCCACCATCCCAGTAAACACCATTCACCCAAGCGGTGTAGGGGCGGCTCACTGCTCACCGCTCACTGCTCACCGCTCACTGCTCACGGCTCACCGACAACGGCTAACCGCTCATGGCTCACCGCTTAGCGGACAGCGGACAGCGGTGATCGGACAGCGGTGAGCCGACATCCGACAGCGGTGAGCCGACATCCGACAGCGGTTAGCCGACATCCGACAGCGGTTAGCCGACAGCCAAAATGCCACCATCCCATTAAACGCCATTCCCCCAAGCGCTGAAGGCGCTTAATATACGTAACCCGCGGCAAAGCTGTGGGTGGGGGGACAAGTAGAATCTGTTTTGGCGGCATTTTTGAAAGATGTGCAACATCCATCAAAAATGATGACAAAAC
>CALJKQ010000107.1 GCA_937973565.1 uncultured Saprospiraceae bacterium
CGGTCAGCAGGACAAGTAATGGTAGGAGGCAATTTATCCTGTACAGTAGCATTTACCATACAATCATTCCAGTTGCAGTTTGAGTCGATAACACGGAACTGAACCATCACATTGTTTGGAATGTCTGCACAACAGAATTTCACGTATGAGCTGAATCCACATGGATCGGTAATCTCTACGATGTATTTGTTGGGAACATCATTTCTATGGAAGCTCACAGAAGGATTTGCAGTCAAACAAACGTAAGCATCGTTTGGATCCACAAATGCCTGCATTTGCAATGCACTGTTCAAATATGCATTTGGATTAAATAGAGCACCGCTTTCCCAACGCAAAGTCTGGCTTTGGAAGTCAATGTTCAATCCAAGGGTATAACATTCATCTTTGTGGTGAAGAGCCAGCTGATCTGCCAACCAAAGTCCTTCTTCCAGGGTCTCGATGGATGCAGCATAACCTCCCATTGCTTTAGCGTGCTTAAAGCCCAATCTTCCAATCAATGGATGGCTGGATGCATAGTAGTAGTGTCCGTCTCTGCTTCCAAGGTAGTGGAAGCCAGGGAATTCCGGCTCTTTGCAAGGAGCACATGCAGCAGAATCCATTCTTCTTACAAGCATTTTAGCCAACTGGCATTCATCGTAAGAACCATCGTCGAAAGATGATGCGTGTACAAAAGCCGAACCATCTGAAGTTAGGCCTACCACTGTATTCTGGTCGCAAACAGCAACCGGCGGTGTAAGGTCTTCAACCCATACACTGATGTTTTTCTCTGTTACGTTGCCGCAAGCATCGGTTGCACGGTAAGTCAATGTATGGTATCCAATTTCAAGGGTAGTAATACCACCATTGCCATTGATAAGAGGTGTTCCACCTGATACAGTTACCGAAATCTGGTTAGCAGTTGAACAATTGTCGCTAACAGAAATGGCAGGAACGTTTACTACCGCTTCACACTTATGAGGAGTGGTAGAAACCGTGATGTCTTTTGCACCTGTAATAACCGGACCTTTCGTATCCGCAATTTCAATCATTTGAAGGATAGTCCTGGTTCTCTGTGGAGTGATACAAGTCCACTCAATAATGGTCCATGTTCTCATTATTTTAGTTACACAGCCGATAGCAGGAAGTCTTTGATCTTTGTAGTCAACCAAAATGTTGCAGTCAACATAAGGATTAGGCCAAAGTTTTACGCCATCCAATTCAGGTACACCTGTATAGGAAGGGTGAGGATTTCCGTTGCTGTCTTTTGGCCAATTGCCATCGCATTGCAAATTGTAATTTGGAAACAAATAGTTGTCTGGTGCATCAATGTCTGAAAGTTCATCGATGGCCAAAACATCAAATTCGATGGTGCAAGGCTGTGATCTGTTGCCGGATTTGTCGATGGCTACATAAGTTCTTGAAATAACTTTAAGAACATTAGGAGGTAAACCCACATTACAATTGTTGTTTGTAATGGATTCGGCAGTGATTTCCAAAGTATAAGTTCCGCAATTTTCAATTACGGTTGGCTTATAGTTGTCCAATTCAAAACAATAAATATCATCCGGATCATCGCATAAGATTACCGGAGGAAGTTTATCTTCGATGTGCAAATAACCCCAGCAAGAATTTCCGGAGTTTGTGTCAATCACCTTAGCTTCCAAAACCTTACCAACGTGGTCGTGGTTTACAGTTGCATTAGGTACTAAAATGCCATTGTGTCTTACCTCAACGATAAATGAGCCGTTGGGACAAGAACTAGGTGGAATGGTGCCAAGCATCATTTGCGGTGTTATAACAGCTTCGCAGTTGGCATTATCCAAAGATACCTGTACATGGCTGTTACACCCCAAAGAACATTGGCCGAATGATGATGCGGAGTACACCAGCATCACCGTAGCAATCAAAAGCATGCTTCTAATTGCTTTTTGTAAAAACGTAAGTTGCGTTTTCTTCATGAGATCCAATTTTTTTGAGTTTGTTTAAAAATTATACTGTTATGGAATTTTGAATTCCTTGAAAAAACAAATTCAAATAGCACAAATACAAATGCTATTGGATCTATATATCAATACCAGGGTGGGTAAAAAACCAAATAAGTTAGTAGGAAATATTATTGTATCTCAGGAAGGATAATTAGGTCTATTAAGTCGAAATACAAATTCAGACACAAATATAGAAATTTTCTAATATGTAATACTAGTATTTATCAATATTTTTTTACATATTTTTATTAATAAATATGTATTATATTGTTATTCTGTGTTTTATGTAAATATATTTTTTATCATTTAACACTTAAAGCGGTGAGTTTTTAATTATAATTCACTGAAATCGAGGGGTGACTCACAAATAAATAAGCATTATGGGCTGGTGGTTAGGCATTTTACATAGCGTAGCAAATGCTAATGTATCCGCTATTCCATTTTATACGATGGATGGAGCAATTTAAAACCGGTATTCCTAAAAAGAGAAAAGCCCCCCTTCAATTTCTTGAAGAGAGGCCATCCCAAAAACCGATTATCGTTAACCGGGGATGGGTTGCCCCACCCCGGTATCAAAAGATTACTCGATTACAATCATCGCTTTGGTAGCTGTAAAGTCACCGCTTTCGATGGTG
>CALJKQ010000108.1 GCA_937973565.1 uncultured Saprospiraceae bacterium
CGACGCTCTTCCGATCTATATTAAAGAAATATTTAATATATAATTCATTAATTTTTATTTTATTATATTTTAATGGCTGAATTTGTGTAGTTTATATATTTATATTTAATCTTATGTATATCTTATAAAGTAATTTTAACCCACATTATTACTATGTATTGTCTACCCTTAGTCCCTGAAATCTATATAAGGACTAAGTTTTTCCCATTCCTCCTCATCAAAGAGTCGGGAAGCTTTTACGTCCTCCCCTCCTTTGAAAATTCCCTTGTTTCTCTTGTACCTGATCAGTATCGATGCTTTCTTTCTGCCTATATATGGGTGCCGTGCCAAACGATCTTCATCGCAAAAATTGATGGCGATCTTTTCTACATCATTGGCATCCACTTTTAAAAGATGGTTGATGTTCAGATAAGTCTCAGGCTTTAGTCCATATACCTCTTCCAATTGGCCAATATGGCAAAAGCCACCTAATCTTTCACGATATTTTACAATTCGGGAGGCGAGGCGTTCACCTATACCTTTGATCAATTGCCATTCAAAACTATCGGCTTTATTGATATCCAAATATTTGATTTTTACAATGGGTATGTGGGCTTGTTCTTTTATGTTGTCTTTATTTACAACCTTATCTTCTTTTGAAATTCCTGATGGAAACTCTTCCCCTTTCTGCCTTTCCTGAGAAAAAACCAAAAGAGTATCTAAGACCTCCTTGTATTTTTCCATGCCGTAGACTTTATAAAATTGCTGTTGGTTTTTAAAGATGGCCCCACGCGATCTGTATTTTTCAAACACCCGTATTGTCTTTTTATCAACTCCCAGCAAGCCGAGGCTATCTGCGTTAATGGTATTGGGATCAAATTTAAAGGCAATTCGAACGTTTTTGGTTTTCTTACTAACGTCCATAACTCCAAACACCTTTGGGCTTACCGTTGCTTTCCATTGAGGGGCCGTTTCTGTCTGAATTACATCCCCGATCGGCAGTACTTTGGGTTTGGAAAATCGGGCAATGGAATACAGCATAGCCAAAAAAGAAAATGCCATCAAAGCAAATATTAAAAGGGATTTCCTCTCCTGGCGAGTAAAATACATGTTGCTATTATTTTTCATTGTGCAATAGGTTAAAAGGTTTTTTCAATATCAATGCTCCGTTTTCTTCTACCGAATAATAAAGGTGTCCATGCCATTCGAGGTAATTCTTCCATTCAACCAATCTTTTCCCTTTTACCGAAGAATCAAGAATAACAGGAGCACAATGGGGCAATGCGTTTCCGGTTGGCCATGTCTTTTCCGAAACAATGTAAATATGAGGAATCAGGGATGTATGCGCTGATGCCTGATCTCGCAACCATTCAAAGCTGAAATCACCTAATGTGAAGGATTGGGTATAAAATTGATTGCCATCCAGCATCAACGACTTACGATTGCCGCTCATGTAGATTACATTTTCTATTCCCGATATATTTCTGTGGTGTTTGTATAAGTTTTCAGCCTGGGCAGTCAATGCCAGTGAATCGCCGTAGGATATGCAGTATCTGCCTGCAAACACATCCAGCAGCGGTTTGTGTTTATGCTCATAAAAAGTTAAGGTAAGCTGATCATTCTGTTGGATGCCGGAAATAAATGAAAGAGACACTGCCATAAATAAGGTACTCAGCATTAGCAGCAAGGCCCTGAATGATCTCAATTTAGCAAACCACATCAAAGCTGCCAGACTTACGTGCAACAAAACAAACTGCGCTTCACTCAAATAATAAGGCCCTATACTGGCAAAAGGAAGTGATTCTATCCACTGAACCGATTGAATAAAAAATGTAAAAAGATAATTCAGCACCGGCGCTATCCAATCATTGAGCTCAGAATATACAAATTCCAAACTGATGAGCAAAAGGCCGCATTTCAGAGCTAAGGCGGATACCCATACAGGAATAAAACCTGCTATGACAAAGTAAGTTGGAAATTGATGAAATAAAAAAATTGTTAACGGCGCCACCAAAATCTGAGCAGCCAGAGAAGCCGCAACGAACTGCCAAACCCAAAGTGAAAAGCGGTCTGGTGGCAGCCACCATTTTTCAATGATGGGTTGAAAAAACATCAAACTCAACAAAGCGAGATAAGAAAATAAAAAACCAACATTGAATAATTGCTGGCTATCATATACCAGCATTACAAGC
>CALJKQ010000109.1 GCA_937973565.1 uncultured Saprospiraceae bacterium
TTGTTCCTATTTTTTTAACGGTTAGTCCACATACATTTGATGACATTCCAACAATTATTGGGCAAAAGGAAGATCCTCAATCTAAAGAAATGCTTAAAATTGAAAAGATTGAAACATACACGCCAAAAGCTAAAACTTACATTACGCCTAACTTAGACTTTACTGACATTTTAAAGAAAAATGTAACACGTAGAGTAAAAGAATTATCTAAAGATGCTACAAATGAAGGTTTAGTTTTAATTGGTTATGGAGACGAAACTTATGATAAAGAATGGGGAGATTTGTTTAATACAGTAGCAGAGCATGTAAAAAAAGAGATTGGAATTACTGAACATTCATACGGTTGGTGTGGACACATAGCTCATTATGATTCACAAAAAACTACAGATGCAATTAATACTGTATTAAAAAAGAAAGATAAAGCTGTTGTTATTCCTGTTTTAGTTGCGCATGATGAAAATTTTCAAATAAAAATTATTTTTGTGATGTTTTTTATGATTTTATTGAATTTGATCCTATTCAAGAAAGACATATATTTGGAAATAGCCGAAAAATAATGGGTTTGACAAATTATTGTTTTGATTTTTTGGATTTTCCTCCCCAATTAAATTTGGGAGTCATTTTGTCGATTTAATTTTCTCTTTGTATATCACTATATTGATTTTCAATACCTTTGTATTTAGTGAATAAACCTGTTATAGTAAAAAGCATTTTGTGGTCTTTAACCCTACCGTTTCTATGGGTGGCCATTATTTTTGTTTTTACGTTACAACACCACCGAAGCCAGATACAAGAGCAATTGGAAAAAGATGAACTCAATCTTGTCAAACTTCATTTCACCGATCAACAGTTCAAAGAGCTTACCTGGGAACACAGCATGGAATTCAGGTGGAACAAAGGTTATTATGATGTGAAAAAGATAATTAGACAAGGTAATGACATTGTAATTCTTGCCTTTGAAGATTCTGCTGAAAAAGAATTGATCAGTTACTTCAAAAAAGGTATTAAAAAGACTTTGGGGAAAGGGGAAAACAGTCGAGAACAAAGCCAATTGGTGAGCCTGTGGCTAAAGTCCTTGTTTCTACCCCCTGAAGCCATGCAAATAGTCAATGGTCTTTTCCAACCTCAAAAACACAAAATCGGTACAAGGCATCAGGCATTAATGGCCGTTTATGCATCCGAATCTTTTCATCCCCCCTGTTAGTTTCTTTCTTCTTTTGTGAGTCAGTTGTTTTATTACTCGATTCACACCTCTATTTGATTGCGGATGGCCTGGATGCTGTCTGCACTTATTCATCATTTTAATAATTATGTATATGAAATACAAGCTAATCTTAGTATTGTTTTTGCTTATGATTTGGGCACAGGGAAATGCACAAGGAATTACACTTAAAGATGGGAACACAGGTGAACCGATAGCTTTTGCCATAGGCAGTTGTGTTGGCCAGGCAGGTGGAGTTTCCAGTGATCTGGACGGTAGGATGGATTTATCTTCTCTTGGCAAATGCGATACGTACCTTATCACACACCTGGGATACCACGAACAGACCATCACGCTCCCGACCTTGCAAGGGCAGGTGATCAACCTGACTCCCAGAGGGTTTTCATTTGAAAACGTAGTGGTTTCTGCTACCCGGTGGAACCAATCTACCCGGCAGACACCGTTTAAAATTTCTTCTTTATCAAAAGATAGAGTGAGTCTGCTAAACCCTCAAACCGCGGCTGACCTTTTGGGAGCCAATGGTGAGGTATACATTCAAAAAAGCCAACAGGGTGGGGGAAGTCCCATGATCAGGGGGTTTTCAACCAATAGATTGCTATACGCTGTGGATGGCGTTCGAATGAATACAGCCATTTTCAGAGCCGGCAATCTGCAGAATGTAATTTCATTGGACCCTTTTGCAATGGAGCGTACTGAGGTACTTTTTGGTCCCGGTTCGGTCATTTATGGCAGCGATGCCATTGGTGGTGTAATGTCATTTACCACCCTTACGCCAGAGTTGTCTGAAACGGATAAAGTCAATATCAAAGGCAATGCCGCAGCCAGGTACAGTTCCGCCAACAGCGAAAAAACGGGTCATCTTGATTTTAGCATGGGTTGGAAAAAATTTGCTTTTGTCACCAGCCTCAGCGCCAATGACTATGGCGATTTGAAAATGGGTAGCCACGGGCCCGAAGAATACTTGAGAAACGTTTATTCGGAATACATCAATGGCAAAGACTCTGTCATAGTCAACCCTGATCCCAAAGTTCAGATCCCAACAGGCTATACGCAATACAATTTCATGCAAAAACTGAGATACAAAGCATCTGATAAGGTAGACATTCAATATGGTTTTCACCATTCTAAAACGTCTGAATATTCAAGGTATGATCGTTTAATCCGTTACCGAAATGGGGCACCAAGATCAGGAGAATGGAATTATGGCCCGCAAATTTGGACCATGCACAACCTTTCGGTAAATGTAAAAGCATCATCGGGACTTTTCGACGAGGCTGTTGCCAGAGTTGCTTATCAGTATTTTGAAGAAAGCAGATTGAGCAGAGACCTCAACAAAAAGGATCGATTGGTACAAACCGAAAAGGTGGACGCCTGGAGTGCTAACCTCGATTTCAGTAAACGTGTAGGTGATAAAAATGTGTTTAACTACGGCGTTGAATGGGTAGTCAACAAGGTCAATTCACTGGGACATATTGAAAATATTTCCTCCGGTGTTGAAAGCCCAACTGCATCCCGTTATCCTGCCGCCAATTGGTCATCTTATGCTGCTTATGTAACCAATACCCATAATTGGAGCGATCAGTTTACCAGTTTTGCGGGTGTCAGATACAATCACTTTGGTATAAATGCTACTTTTAATACTACCTATTTCCCATTCCCGTATACAACCGCTGAGGTCAACAATGGTGCCTTTACAGGTAATTTGGGAGCCATTTACAAACCGGATGCTTCAACCCATTTTTCTGTCAATGCATCCACCGGATTCAGATCTCCCAATGTCGATGATTTGGGCAAGGTCTTCGATTCAACCCCGGGAAGTGTTACGGTACCCAACCCCAATCTGTCCGCTGAAAATGCCTACAACGTAGAACTGGCCGTTGGAAGGGTATTCGGTGAATTTGCCAAAGTCGAATTGGCAGCCTACTATACCTTATTAAAAGACGCCATGGTGCGCAGACCATTTACTTTCAATGGCCAGGATTCCATTCTTTATGCCGGTGAACTTAGCAGGGTAGAAGCTGTTCAAAATGCAGCCAAAGCTACTGTTTATGGCTTCCAGTCTTCCATAGAAGTAAGGATCATTCCTCACCTCTTTGCTTCGGCTAAATACAACTACCAGATTGGAGAAGAAGAGTTGGATGATGGAACAACCAGTCCCAGCCGGCATGCTGCTCCTTCATTTGGTCAGGCTTATGTAAGCTGGCGTACTTCCAAACTCACCCTTCAGGCAGGCCTTGAGTTTATGGGACAAAAGAACTTTGATCAGTTGCCTCCTGAAGAGCAAGCCAAAGATTACCTCTACGCAAAAGATATCGACGGCAAGCCCTACTCACCATCTTGGACCATTTACAATGTAAAAGCAATGTACAAAGTAAGCAAAAATCTGGTCGCATCGGCCGGAATTGAGAACCTTACCGATGTTCGTTATCGACCCTACAGCTCGGGAATTTGTGCGGCCGGTCGCAATGTAGTCCTTAGCCTTAGAGCTGGATTTTAAAAGTTATGACCCTGGAAATTAGGTAGCTTCCAGGGTTATTTTTTTTATTGGAAAAACCGACTCACATCACCGGTTATCTTCCTTTTTTCCCCATTGTAAAGTTCTACCTCAGCTGCATAGGTATAAACCCCGTTTACGGCAGGCCTGCCATTGATGTTACCATCCCATCCGGCTTCTGGCCGGTTCAGACAATCACTCGTGGTGTACCAGACCAGGTTACCCCATCGATCGTATAGGTAGATATGATTTACTTTTGTTACGTTTTCATTTCCGTAAATGGTGAAATAGCTGTTGGCAGCAGATGCATCTGATATAATATTGGGTGCCGTGAGGATTACTTCTCTTTTTACCCTGATCTCAACCGTACCTTCTGCAGTACAACCGGAGGTATCACGCACCGCAAATGTATAGGTGCCGTCTTCTGTACCTTCTATCCAGGTTTCCATACAATGTACACACGAAACTTTTTCCAATGGAGACCAGCCATACGTTGCTAATTCACTCTCGCTGCGGTTTACTTCTGCAGCAATCTTCATCGTCGTCCCATAATCGATCTCAATCACATCCGGGGTATTGACAATGAGTTTGCGGTTGGATTTCAAATAAAGGATGGTATCGTGTTCGCATCCCGCTGAATCAATGCCCGTGATTTCATATACTCCTGCACTCAGTGAAGTGACCATGTTTTTTGGATGTTGGTTCTTGTTTAAGGTCCAACTCTGCCATAGCATGGGTTCACTCAATATATATATAGAACCTCCCTTTTCCTCATCACAGGGAGCCTGAATGGCCTTCCATTTCAAATCCACCTCAGCCGTGGCTTGGATGTATAGGGTATCACTGCCTAAGCAACCATCAGCATTTCTTTCAATGTTTACCCAATATTTTCCTTCTCCATTGGCCAAAAATTGATAACCATCATTTTGCCACACCCCGCCGACCATATTGGTTTTGATCTGGTAGGTCTGTGGTGCAAGCGTTTTTCCTGTTTCGTCTTTGGCGTCCAACTTAATCCATGTGCTGTCATCCTTACATTGAATAACATCCAATTGACTCAATTCAGGATCCAGGGTTTCGGACAGATCCTCGACAGTCGCAACAGTGTCACGGAAACAAGTTCTTGTGGAGTCACTCACCCGAAACCAATATCGTCCCCCTTCGTTGACCAGGGCAGAAGCACCCGGATTCCAGCTTGCGTTTTGATCCTCTTTTTGCCATTCAAAAATCAAACCTTGATTGCTATTTGTATTTTCTAATGCAAGCAATGTTTCCCTTTTCCTGCATCCCAAATGTTCAAAAGGCAAAAGTACAAGTGGCGATAATTCGATGGGGCCGTTTAGCGACATAGATACGGAATCACTACATCCGTTGCGGGGATTGAGGGTCTTTAATGTGACTTGTGCCGGACCGGCAACCCATAGATCAACTTCAGTATGAGTTCCGAAAGATCCTGCCCATTGGAATTCCTGACCACTGTCTACCCTTGCCATCAAATGGAAGATGGCACTGTCACAAGCATTGTTATTTGTTAAAGTGTTTTCTATAAGGGGCTTTTGCACCATCGTATCTGCGATTACCTGCAGGGTATCCGCTGGTCCGGGACAACCTGTCTCAATATGAAAAAACGACACCGCGTATTGACCGGCTGCACAAACGAGTAAGCTGTCTTGTGGATAAGTTATACCACTTTCTGCATTTGTCCATGTTGCCTGCCAGCCTTGCACATCAGCAGCGGTAAGTACTTTGCAATCGTGATTACAATCGAGTACCCAAATCGAATCGATGTCAACACCTGGAAATGGATGCTGCCTGCAATCTATGCTGCAGGCTTCCGGCATGTGCCAGACGAAATCTTCACTACAGTCTGCTTTCTCTATATCCCGAATGGTCACAACGATAGAATCCCCTGAAAAAGGAAGATGAAAGTCCAGCGTATCACCATAGGCTGCGGTCAGCTGCCATATTTGGTTGATGTAAAGCTGAAAAGAATCCGTATTGTGATAGGCATTTATCACCGCAGTGATGTCAACCACATCGTCCAGAATGTCATAAGGACTGCCATGGTTGTTACACGCTATGGCAAGGTATTCCTGTTGGATATAACAATTTCTTGAGCAGGAAATAAACCTGCCTAAAATGGTTTTATAATAACAAACCGAATCATGGCTATCAATAAATTCAATGGTATGGTGTAATGAGTCTGCCGGATGGTTAAAATAATTCAGACGGTTGTAGGGAAATAAACCAATGGAATCTCCATCCAGGTAAACATAATACCCTTGTTTGGTGCTGACCGAAGGAATTTCAAACGAAACAGAATAATAGTCGTCCACCGTGGTATTTTCAGTAGTGGCATTGTTACAGTGAATTTCAACTTTCGTATCCAGATCAAATTGGCAGGGCCTGGAACACGGAAGCAGCGCAGGTACTAAAATGCTGTCACCACATGAAATATCTGATAGATCGCGCAAGTAAATGATAAAGGAGTTGCTGTCTGCCGGAAAATTCAATACGATGTTACTGCCATAGGCAAAGTGTCCATAATCCGCAACACCCGGCCAGCTTATGCTAAATGAGTCGGTATCATTGCCGGCACCACCATTGACCTGAAACTGAACCAGAAAATAATCATCGGTACTATCCAAAGGAGTGAATGCGTCAAAACACAAAAACTGTATGCTGTCGGCTTGTAAGATGCAGGGGCCCTGTTGAGCCAGGGCGACCCCACATGTTAACAAAACGTACAAGCACAATATTATTTTCGATATCTCTGATTTCATCCCAGCCTGGTTCTCGATGCTGTTCTATAAATGTGAAATCGCCACAATACCCTATCGTACAAAAACACATTTTAATTTCACAAATATTTAATTCATTTAATGTGTAATATGCACATAATCAATTTAATAAATATGTGATTATCGTCTATGGGATTTACTTTGTTGTGTTGTATACTGAAAGTCATGCTGTCTTATATAATGCTATACCATCATGTGTCTGTAATATTTTTTTAAAAATTAAGTACTGAACATTTAGATTGACAAATTTTTATCTTTGGCTGTAAATAAAAAGCCATGCGATTATATCTCTTTTATGCTTTAATTATCTCTTGTCTGGCGGCTTGTCATTCAGGTGGTGATACCAACCAGCGTCCTCACGATCCCTGGGTATTCAGGTCAGTCCTGGATTGGAAACCCCGGGTCATTACCCTGGCTTTGCACAAAGACATGTGGGTGGCGTACAGCACTGAAAATGCTGCTTTGTACAAAGCATGGAAGGGTAGTGTATATTTTGATGGGCCGGTGTATACCCATGCCCATGGTCCGCAACCCATTTCAATAGGAGATGCATACCAAATCAATAATTATGAAAAACCCTGGTTTTGGACCAGCGACAAAAATGATTCCATACCGGCCATCGTGGCATATAAAGGTCATCGTTTTGTCAATGATCACGTCCAATTGATGTATGGACTTTCAGATTCGGCAGGTGTAAATGAAGTGTTGATCTATGAGCAGGTGGAAGCCATGCCTTCCTCTCATAATAAAATGAAGCTGGAAAGACAATTTGAAATCAAACGCATAAAAGGACATGCTCATCCGGCTTTTCATTTTAATGTTACATCTGTTGTGGAGACGAGAGATATCGACACAGATGCCACGCTGGATGTAAAAAAATCAGCGGGAAGAAATGCCAACACCTCTAATCCCACTATGGACATAGATGGCATTGTAACTTTGAAGAAAAACAAGCACCACGTCTCGGTCTACTTTTCTGCACCTTCTTTGCCCAATGAAAATACTCCCGGCGATGACAACGAAGCAGAAGAAGATAAAGGCCTACCTCCGGGAGCCAAACTCATTGCCAAAAGTGATTGTAAGACTTGTCACAATCCGGAAGTCAAAACCGTAGGTCCTTCGTACAAAGAAATTGCTGTAAAATACGAAACCAATCCCTCCAACATTCGCTCCTTGGTGCAGAAAATCAAAAATGGGGGTAGTGGTGTTTGGGGCAATGTAGCCATGACGGCACACGCTGATTTACCTGAAGCTGACATCACACAGATGGTGGAATACATCTTGTCACTCGACGAATCGACTTCAAAGGAGGTTGCAGAAACAGCAAAAGTATTTTCGTTTAAAGATGTTGCCATCCGGGATACCAATGCCCTCTTGCCGGGAGCAGTAACCAGAATTTTCGATGTGCCCGTCAATACAGCTGCCATTCCTTCTTTGCCGGCCAATAAAAAACCTAAGCAAGCAGGTATTAAAAACAATTTCGACAACATCGATGGGGCTGAATTTGCCGATCTTACTGATAATTTTTCTTTGTACGCCGAGGGCTACCTCAAAGCTGATATAGAGGGAGAATACACCTTTGAAATATGGAGTGATGATGGCAGTAAACTGTACCTGCACAACGAGCTTGTCATCACCAACGATGGGCCCCATGGCACGGAAGGTAAATTTGGTAAGGTTACCCTAACCAAAGGTTACCATCCTTTCAGATTGGAGTATTTCCAGGGAGGCGGCGGAAAGTATCTTAGCCTCAATTGGATTAAACCCGGCGATAAGGCCGCGGAAGTCATACCGGCCAAAGCCATTTTACACGACGGCAAAAATCAAATGGACTTTACGGGTCTAAGCCTGCCTATGGCAAACGCCAGTCAGATTCCCGGCAATAAGTCGGCACTTACCGGTGTGCATCCTGCCTTTAATTTGACACAGGCACGCCCCGACAACTTTGAACCCAAAGTGGGGGGTATGGATTTTAAAAAAGATGGCCGTATGGTGATCAGCACCTGGGATGCTGCCGGCAGTGTATGGATGCTGGAAAATGTACACCAGGACGACCCTTCCAAAATAAAAGTCAAAAAAATTGCCTTTGGTCTTGCGGAACCCCTCGGCTTGAAGATAGTGGATGATACCATCTTTGTCATGCAAAAACAGGAAATGACCAAACTGGTAGACACCAATGGCGACGATATCATTGATGAATACCATACCCTTTGTGATGATTGGGGCGTATCGGCCAATTTCCATGAATTTGGCTTTGGCCTGGAATACAGAGACGGCTTCTTTTATGCTACCCTGGCCACAGCCATCCAACCGGGAGGAGCCAGCACAAATCCCCAGATCAAAGACAGGGGCAAGGTAATCAGAATAGAGAGAAAGACCGGAAAAATAGAATACCTGGCCAGTGGCCTGCGCACACCCAATGGCATTGGCATCGGATACAACGGAGAGATTTTTGTAGCCGACAACCAGGGGGATTGGCTGCCTTCCAGCAAAATAGTCCATGTAATACCGGGCGCCTGGTATGGATCAAGGTCAGTAGATTTTGAAGGCACGGCCAAACTAAAAGAAAAGTGGCCGGTGGTTTGGTTGCCACAGGATGAAATTGGCAACTCTCCGAGTACACCCTCTTACATCGATGTTGGACCTTACAAAGGACAAATGATTCATGGAGAGGTAACCCACGGTGGGGTAAAAAGAGTTTTTGTGGAAGAAGTCAAAGGTCAGCTGCAAGGCTGTGTTTTCAGGTTCATCCAGGGTCTCGAAGCGGGCGTCAACCGATTGAAGTGGGGCCCCGATGGAGCGTTGTACGTAGGTGGTATCGGCAATCCGGGCAATTGGTCGCATGCCGGCAAAAAATGGTTTGGCTTGCAACGACTGGCATACAATGGTACCTCTGTATTTGAAATGCTGGCAGTAAGGGCAAAAGCCAATGGCATGGAACTGGAATTTACAGAACCCCTGGCAGAAGGAGAAGGAAACAACCCCTCACTGTATGAAGTGCGTCAATGGTATTATAAGCCAACCATCGATTATGGAGGTCCCAAACTGGGTGAAAAAAAATTGACGGTAAAGTCCGTCACCCTGTCAAAGGATAGAAAGAAAGCCTTCCTTGAATTGGATGGACTAACAGCCGGTCATGTTGTGTACGTCAATATTACAGATGGCATGATTTCTTCCAAAGGCAACTCCCTTTGGTCTACGGAAGCCTGGTACACCCTCAATGAATTGCCCGAAACAAAAGGCGTAGTAGCACCTTCCAAAGAAAGCTTTGCACCCAATACCCTCACCTCGACCGAAATAGCACAGGGATGGAAACTGCTGTTTGACGGCAAAAAAATTGACCAGTGGCTTAATTTCAATAAAACGACACTAGGCAAAGGATGGATCATCCAGGATCAGGCCATTCATCTCAATGCCATTAAGGAAGATGGAAAATGGCAAGCCAAAGATGGCGGAGATTTGGTGTCAAAAGAAAGTTATCAGGACTTTGAATTTAAGCTGGAATGGAAAATTGCCAATTGCGGAAATTCGGGCATCATGTTTAATGTGGTACAAGATCCTAAATACGATTATGTTTGGCAAACCGGTCCTGAAATGCAAATCCTCGACAATACCTGTCACCCTGATACGCGTTTCATCACCCATAGGGCAGGAGACCTGTATGATATGCTCGAATCTGCCTTCCCTTGCGCCAAACCTGCCGGTCAATGGAACAAGTTAATGATCAGAAGCAAAGGAGGTAAAGTTGCATTTTACCTGAATGGATACAAAACCGTGAGCTTCGATATCAATGCTCCGGAATGGCAAAAAATGATCAAAGGCAGCAAGTTTAAGGACATGCCGGGCTTTGGTCAGGCAAAATCAGGCCATCTCTCTTTGCAAGACCACGGGGATAAGGTTTGGTTCCGGAATTTGAAAATCAGGAAAATTTAAAAGCAATAGCAGAAATAAACATTTTTCCAGATTTGCAGTTTTCAACTGTGAAATAATACTTGGATTTAGGCTTAAAATTGCCTGATTCACCGTATTAAATATTTAATTTTTTTTCATTACGAATAAAAATTTGCCGCATCAAACATAAATATCAGGTTGGCAACCATTTGCGTATAATTTTTGTTAATTTTGCACCCTAATTCAAAAAAGGCATGAAGTCCAAACTTTCGAATTTTAATTTTGACCTTCCCGAAAAACTCATAGCTCAGTATCCGTCAAAGGAAAGAGACCAATCCCGTTTGATGGTTTTGGATCGCAAGACCGGAAAGATCGAGCACAGACTATTCAAAGACATTCTGGAATATTTTGATGATGGCGATGCCATGATCTTCAACAACACCAAAGTTTTCCCTGCTCGCTTGTACGGCAACAAGGAAAAAACAGGCGCTAAAATTGAAGTTTTCCTGCTGAGAGAACTCAACAATTCAGCCCGATTGTGGGATGTATTGGTTGATCCAGCCCGAAAAATCAGGGTAGGCAACAAGCTTTATTTCGAAGATGAAAAAGGAAGAGACATCCTGGTGGCAGAAGTAGTAGACAATACTACTTCCCGCGGAAGAACCATCCGTTTCTTCTTTGATGGCGATGATGATGCTTTCAGGGATGCATTGAAGTTGCTGGGAAACACCCCGCTTCCCAAATACATCAACCGAAATCCTGAACCCATCGATGAAGAGCGATACCAGACGGTATATGCCAAGGAATTGGGTGCGGTGGCAGCTCCCACAGCGGGACTTCACTTCAGCCGGGAGTTATTGAAAAGATTGGAAATCAAAGGCGTCAATTTTGCTGAACTTACCCTTCACGTGGGACTGGGAACCTTCCGCGCCATCGATGTGGAAGACCTGTCCAAGCACAAGATGGATGCTGAATACTACAACATCAGCGAAAAAGCTGCCGAAGTGGTGAATGCGGCCAAAAATGCGGATAAAAAAGTGTGTGCCATTGGTACGACCAGTATGAGAACCATAGAGTCCTCTGTATCAGCTTCCGGCATCCTCAAACCATCAGAAGGTTGGACCAACTTGTTTATTTATCCGCCTTATGATTTTAGCATCGCCAATGCCATGGTTACCAATTTCCATTTACCCAAAACCAGTTTGATCATCATGGTTTGTGCATTTGGCGGTTTCGACCTGGTCATGGAAGCATACGAAGAAGCCATAAAGGAAAAATATCGTTTCTACAGCTATGGAGATGCGATGTTGATCCTCTAAAGGAACTTCTCAACATAAAACAGAAAACCCTGCTGATGTTGTTAATACGATTCAGTGGGGTTTTTCTTTTTTTACCATGGTTTTTATCGATGCTATACAAAGCGCTTTGATGTCAGCGGCTTCCTTTTTAATAGCATAAAGATCTGTAGCTGTTTCGGGGTCATAGACTTCGAGGCATCGTACCCAAAAATCAAGCCTGCGTGTGGCAGTTACTACCTGCTGCAAGCCGTCGCTAAATGAAACCCTGCTCCCGGACCGGCATGCTTCTTTGTACGCCACATAGATGTCGCAACACGACTTGAGGAAGGGCTCGCACAGCACGTTCACTTCCAGGCATTGGCTTTTTGACTTGCCTACCCATCGCGCTACTTCTTCGAGCAACAGTTCGTTTTTCTCCTTGAGGATGTTGATATTCATAGCTAAATATTTTTCGGATGAAAGATGGCAAAGGCCATACACTTCTATAACCCTGTTGCACCTCTGTGCGATGCCTCAGCTTGTGTTAAATATATCTAAAGATATTAATCCTGTTTATCTTGCCTTGCCATTCGGGCCATGTAAAAGCCGTCCATCAATCCTCCTGACAGATCAGACCACCTTTCTTCCACGAGCTGGAATTGCGGGTTTTTGGCTAAAAAAGCAGCCACCTGTTTTTCATTCTCAGACGGTAAAATGCTGCAGGTAGCATACACAAGAATGCCTCCATCTTTTACCATGGAAGAATAGGATTGCAGGATTTCTGCCTGCTTGATGTGCAATTCTTCAATGGTTGATGGCTGCAACTTCCATTTGGCATCGGGATTTCTGCGCAAGACGCCCAAACCCGAACAAGGTACATCCAGCAAAACCACGTCCGCTGAACCCCGCAGTCGTTTGATCACCTTCCCGGTGATGAGTCGCGTTTCAATGTTGTGGATGCCATTGCGCCTTGCTCTTTTTTTCAGCTCTTCAAGTTTCCATTCTTCTATATCCATGGCGATGATGGCGCCTTTGTTTTCCATCATACAAGCCAGTTGAAGGCTTTTTCCTCCTGCACCGGCACAGGCATCGATGACCCTCAGACCCGGTTTTACCCCGGTCATCATCGGTATGAGCTGGCTGCCGGCATCCTGCACCTCAAACAGGCCTTCCTTAAATTCGGGTAATGAAAAAAGATTGCTCCGCTCTTCAACCCTTGCCGCATTGGGTACATCCGGGATGGGGTGCAACTTTACCCCATGGGGTATCAGCGCCATGGCCAGTTGGCTGTAGTTGGTTTTCAGCGTGTTGACCCGGATGGTTAAGGGTGCTGTCACATTTAGACTGGACAAAACGCTCTCCCATTTTTCGCCCAATTCATCGGCTCCCAATTGATCGAGCCAGTCAGGAATACTCTCCTTAACTTTTCTGATCTTTTGTGCTTCATCATACCTGAATTTGATATGACTTCTGCTGAGACCTTTAAATTCTGACCATTCCGGCAAATCAATGCCTTTCATGCGCAGCAAAATACCCAACAGACGCATCAGGGTGGAAGGATGTAGGTTGTTTACCCTGCTTTCATTGATAAAATGGAGCAATCGCCACCACCTGACCATTTCATAACAGTTCTCTGCAATGAAGGCCCGATCTCGGCTTCCCCACTTTTTATTGCTTTTTAAAACATGCTGAATGGCTTTATCAGCCATTTTTTGATCGTGAAAGATCTGGTAAACGGTTTCCGTCACCGCTGTCATCAAAGAGGAATGCAACTTCATATAGGCTGCAAAAATAAGATTTATCGCTGGTTTTTAAGGATTTACCTTGCTATGCACACATTTAGGTGTGAAAAACTGCAAAATTGACGTTTATCGATGGTTTTTGGCTTTTCGTATAGTACTATGCGTTGTTGGGGTACTTTGTATTGCATGGTACCTTGGCTTGACTTATCTTTGCCTTATAATTATTTACCATGAAACTGGAGAACACGAAAGCGCAAATGCGCAAAGGAATTTTGGAGCTCTGCGTTCTGGCCATCGTATCAAAAGAAGAGGCATATCCCTCAGACATTATCGATAAGCTCAAAGAACACAAACTCATCGTAGTAGAAGGTACTTTGTATCCGCTGCTCAACAGGCTGAAAGATGCCGCTTTACTCGACTACAATTGGAGAGAATCTACCTCCGGCCCCCCCAGGAAATACTACAGCATCACCGAACAGGGGTCTGAATTTCTGCACGGACTGGTGGAAACCTGGTCTGAACTCAATGAAGCCGTTAATCAATCAACCAAACAAATCGTAAATCAATGAACAAGATCATAAATATCAATTTAGGAGGCATGCCTTTTGTCATAGACGACGATGCCTACGACTACATGTCACAATACCTGGGTTCTATCCGCAATCATTTCTCCTTCTCAGAAAGCAGAGAAGAAATCATGTACGACATCGAGATGAGGATGGCGGAACTGTTCCAGGAGAGACTCAAATCCCGCCAGATCATCACCATGACAGAATTGGATGCAGTTATCCGCATCATGGGAAGACCTGAGGAATTCGGTGGCGAGCCTTTGGAAGACACCGCTACTGATTTCAGGGAAAGAAGAAGTTCCGGAGATTACAAATACATCAAAACAGGTAAACGCTTGTTCAGAGACCCCGACAATAAAGTGGTGGGTGGTGTTTGTTCAGGGATTGCTACCTACCTGGGCATCGAAGACCCCATCTGGATCCGATTGGCATTCGGTTTGGCAACGGTTGCCGGTGGTTTTGGTGTGATGCTTTATTTCTTCTTAATGATTGCGGTACCTAAAGCCAAATCATCCAGCGATAAACTCGCTATGAAGGGAGAACCCATCAACATCGACAACATTGCCAGAAAAGTAGAAGAAGAAATTGACATCATTTCCAGAAAAATCAATGAGTTTGGTGAAGACCTTTCCAAACGCAGCAAAGAGAAAAACTGGAATTTCGGTAAAGAAAAAGACAAGTTTTAATCAGAATTACAATTCCATCTCAATGAAAGAGCCGGCTCGGTAACGAGTCCGGCTCTTTTTTTTATCTGCTAATTTGCCTTTATAAATGGAATTACAATGTGATTGCCTTCTTTCTGAACCACTTTGAGATAATAAAGATCATTGGGCAATGGTTCTACATCTATCTCCGGTTTGGCAATTGTGGTTTGTACACAGCTGCCGGTGGATGTATAAATTTCAAAACTTTGGGCATCTTGCCACCCCTTGAGATACAACTTGCTGGAAGCCGGGTTGGGATAAATGGCAAGGGCAGGCAGATCCGTTTCTTTGGTTGCAGTAATTATTTTAATAACCTCTTTGATCTTCACCTTTTTGTGATTCATTACCCTCCTGTTTTGATCCATTACGATGGCTACCAGATAGTGTTTATCTGTGATAGATGCCAGACTCAATGCATCCGTAGAAAGGTAAGTAGCTTTTTGACCAGCTTGCAGACTGGTAAAAACTTTTGAGCCATAGACCCCATTCAGTGCTTTGCGGCCTACAAATCGATAAACCATCTCGCTGGCGGGAATATAGGGAGGTTTGTTTTCAAAGCCTCCAAGACTTCCATAACCTCCGCCTGCATAAAAATTGGCCTGATCGTAATAACTGGAAGTACCCGTAACACTGTCTTCGACCACGACAACGGTGTGGTAAACCGGGTTTTCGTAGTCAGTCAGAAATGTTACATCGGTCTCACATTTCATTTGCTGGGTAGTTTCATCGTACCATACTGTGAAGTCAAGGTCTATTGGGCTGTCTTGCTCAAACAAGGGTATAAGCTCATCTACTGCAGGTAGTACATTCGTATCTGTGCGGTTGACAAACATGCGCGGAATGGAAAAGGGACCGGCAAAATAATATGTCGGTGAATACATAGGATCGTTTCCGTGCATATTAATGACGGTTACATAATCGGCGTATTGATTTAAGAAGTTTTCTGCACTGTAAATGGCAGCAGGACTAAAGCTATGCGATGTAGATGTGGTATACTCCAGCAGTAATGGTTTATTACCCCTCTTTCTACCCTCAGCCCGTAAATAGAGATGATTGTCGGAATAGTCTGACTCTGTTATTTCTTTATTTTCAATGTAAAAGCCGAATTCATTGGTGCCTTGCTCAAGAGATACCAAACCTAAAAAAATATTTTTGGAACTCCCGGCAACCAATGAAAAATCAGGCATGTCTACTATATGTTCTGTGTCGTTTTGAGTCCATTGCACCTCAAGTCCTTCAATAGGCTGACTTCCGGCCTGCGTTACAGAAATCCACAAGGAATCCTGGGTGTTCTCCAAATTGAGCTGACGAAGCCGATAGGCTGAAATCAATAAATTGTTTTTTGGAGTTGTGCGGGCATACTGTTTTATTGTAAAATCATCCGCATAGACCTCTCCTGCCGGATAATTATTTATGGCCAGGGCATTTCTAAAGTAGGGTGTGTATATGCCTCGGTTGATAACGATGTCATCCACCCTAAAATCAAAGTAGTTCAAATCTTTATCGATGCTTATGTTTATTTTATGCCATTTTTCTGCCTCAAAAGTAAGGAAGCCCTTCTCGTCATCGATATAGGATGATACAATATTGTTGACTTTGAATTTGACATTGGGAAATGAAAAATTAGGTGATACAGTTATCGATGCCTTCTTTTCTTTCCAGATGTAAAATTCAATTTCCATTTTTCCGGTGGTAAAATCATCGTACCTGTATAATGCTATCAACGAAGAATTGAGATTGGCTACTTTGAGACTGTGACTGCCACTTCTGGCACGTACATCAGAAATATACATCTGATCTGCTGTTTTCCAGGTTTCAAGGGTTTGAATATTGGTGCCTGCAGCATAACTTTCAAAATCATCGCTAAAATTAATTTGGCTATACAAGGTTACCGTAAAAAGTAGTGTGAGGACTGCCATAGCCAGGGTAATTGCACGCCTTGATTTGTTGTTTTTCATGAGCTTAACGTTTTACAAATTTCACAGGCAAGATTTTATGTTCGTCATTTTTCATCGTCAACACATACAAGCCGGTTTGCAGATGCTGGATGTCGATGGTGTTTTGTGTACAATGACAGGGAAAGCTTTGACCGCTTAAATTGTATATATGGCATCCTGAAAGATTTAGATTGAGATCTGCATTCAGGTGCAATAAGTCGGTAGTGGGGTTGGGATAAACTTCAATGGCCATATTCTCTTTATCCATGTCAGAAGTAAGGGTGATGCTGGCAGGAGAAAACCGGTGTACCTGCCTACCCTTATCCGGTGAATTGGCCATAAAATATATGTAGCCACCAAAATTTACAGGTTCTGAATAGGTGATTTGATTGCCCGTAACGGCAAGTTCCTGTATCACCCCATTGTTTTTGATCACTTTGATGGTGCCACTTCCGGTGATTAATACAAAATCATCGTATTGCTGAAAATATAGACCTCCGTCTGCTCCGGTAAAGGGAACGCTGTTCAATGCCTCAAATTGTGTGTAAAGTTGACTGACCCTGTAAGTGGTGAGTTTATTGCCTTCTCTGATCACCCCGATGGTATCATTTCCTCCATCAAAAAGGTATTTCCAACGGAGAACGATCTTATCAGTAGGCAATGCAAATATTTTGTTTCGTTCAACATCAAAGATGTGTGTGTGTGAACCGTTTACTTTCAACAAACCAAATTGTTGGTTGGCAGCTTCATTGGAAACACCTCCACTGAGTCCTTCAAAATATATTTCTTCTACATTCAAATGTTCATCAACAATAAAAAAATGGTAACGTAAATCTTTGTCTGAAAAACCATGGTACAACAGATACCGGCCAAGACGGCTGTGATTGATGCTGGATAAATCATAAGGACTGATGTAATCGTAATTGCCATTTTTTAGGGCAACCACTTCTCCGTATGAAATGGCCAGTACATTGTCGCGGAAGCTAAATACATCAAAAAAAGGGAAATCTTCCATCTCTAGGTAATAAGGTATTACCCTTGTCTGATCGTCAATTTCAAAAAGCAGTTTGTTAGATACAAAAAAGAGACTATTGCCCACCGGTTTCACATCAGAAACGTTGCTGTAAAAAGTTTTAAATGTTTTGGTGAGGGGCAGATATTCGGTTAGGCTATTGTTCATATACAGGAGATACCTTCCGTTGACATTGTGGACATATTGTATATAGAGATTGTTACCCTCCAGTTCACAAAGCGTATCTGTATTGAGCCCGGTGGTATAGAGAATGTGTGTCTTATTGTCACTTACTTGTTTAAAAAACAATTGGTCTCCACTGACATTAATGACATCCTGTGTGTATTTAGTAATTTTGTAAGGACCCAATTTCTCTTCTTTATCTTCAAGTCGATACAGGTATTCATCCCGGAGCAAAAGCTGATCCTTGAGCGCATACATGCGGGCATCTGCATCACAGCCGCTAAGCACACTTTCAATGTCAATGGTCTCCAGATTGTCACTTGTTATGGAAAACAGGGTGGGAAGGTCTACATCAGCAAAAGTGCAGCTTGCCAAATAGCCATCAAGGGTTTTTACAATTTGAATATCGCCAAAACTCTTACTTACATTTTTTACAGAAGCAATAATTTTTCCCGGTTGTTTATCTACCTGAAAATTAATTTTAATATTGGGTCTTTCTAATTGAACATTTTCAATACGCTCAATTTTATCTAACCGTTTTACTATACT
>CALJKQ010000110.1 GCA_937973565.1 uncultured Saprospiraceae bacterium
TGCTGCACGGTGTGCTCCATTTCTGAAAGGATGACCAGGCTGTGTTTTTGTCCCTTATGTTTATCGCTGAAATCAAGCGCGGCAGCCAGGGCCTGGAGATCGTTGGTATACGAGTCGTTGACAACAAGGCAGTCATTTTTACCGGCGGTGAGTTGGAGACGCATTTCCAGACCCTGCCACGATGAGATGCTATCTTCGATGGTAGCGAAGGGTACGTTGAGCCATAATCCGGTGCAAATGCAGTGCATGGCATTTTCAAAAAACATCTTGTTGTGTGAGGGAAGCTGAACTTTCAGACTTCGTCCTTTCCATTCCAGGGAAAGTTCATCCCCGTTATCTTCGGTTTTGGTGATGCGAAGGGCATTGTGGCTTTCGTAACCCCAATTACAATGTACCCCCTTGAATCCGCTGCGCTCTATGCCTTCCTTTACAGCCTCATCGTCTCCGCGGTAAACAAGACAGGCTGCCTCTTTAAACAATCGTAATTTTTCATCGAGCTTGGTCTTTCGGTCGGGAAAGCCGGATTCATGGGCATCGCCGAGATTGGTAAAGATGCCGATTTGAGGTTGGATCATGTGTTGCAGTCTCTCCATTTCTCCACACTCACTGATGCCTGCCTCCAATACTGCCATCTCGTGTTCCTGGCTAATGCCCCACACAGAAAGAGCCACGCCAATCTGCGAATTGTAACTCTTGGGGGTCTTAACCGTTGCATACACCCTGGATAATAATGCACTCAACCACTCCTTTACCACCGTTTTTCCATTGCTGCCGGTAATGCCAATGACAGTGAGTTGGGGAAAACGATTTCTGTGTGCAACGGCAATGCGTTGCATAAAAGCGACCACATCATCCGTAATCACGGCATTGAACTCCGTAAGTCCTTCCAATGCAGTACCATCGGATACTACAAAATTTTTGACACCCTGTTTGTAGGCAGCAGCGATGAACCGGTGTCCGTCGTGAATCTGCCCTTTGATCGCAAAAAACAACGATGAAGAAGGATACAGGATATTGCGCGAATCGGTAACCAAATGAGAAAACGCATCCGACACCATAGGGTTGAGTGTGCGTTGCTCTCCTTCCAATAAACCGAGTTCACCCAAACGAAACATAATCGGGCTTATGATTTTTTAAATTCATCGACCGCTTTCTGCAGGTCTTTGGCAGCGGCCTCAACTTCCTTTACGTTATCCGGTTTTTTAGCAGATGGCGCTTTGGCTTCATCCGGCAAATCGGGCTTTTCTTCTTTAGCGGGTTTCTCCTTGGAATAAGTAAATCCTTTTTTGTCGGTCCCTACAAAGATGGTTTCCCCGGATTTGAAGCCACCACCGAGCAGCTCTTTGGCCAGGTGGTTTACCAGTTCTTTGTCGATCACACGCTTGAGGGGTCTGGCACCAAATGCGGGATCGTATCCCAAATCAACGATAAGGTCCATAGCCGAATCACTGAAGCTGATCTGAATTCCCTGGGCTGCCAGGTTTTTCATTACCTTTTTGAGCATGAGGGTGGCAATTTGTTTTACCTCTGCCCTGCTCAATGGGGTAAATACAATCTTTTCGTCGATCCTGTTGAGAAACTCAGGACGCAAATTTTCTTTTAAAATTTCCAACACTTCTTCCCGGGTTGTTTCGATGATATCAGCACGGTGTTTTTCGCCCAGTGCATCAAGATCCTCAAAGTTTTCGAGAATCTTTTCAGCACCCATGTTGGATGTCATGATCACAATGGTATTTCGGAAGTTGGCTACCCTCCCCCTGTTGTCCGTAAGTCTGCCGTCGTCCAGCAATTGCAGCAAAATATTAAAGGTATCGGGATGGGCTTTCTCGATCTCATCGAGTAATACAATGGTATAGGGTCTGCGCCTTACGGCTTCTGTGAGCTGGCCTCCTTCGTCGTAACCCACATAACCCGGAGGCGCACCAACGAGACGAGATACAGCATGTTTTTCCTGATACTCACTCATGTCAATGCGGGTAATGGCATTTTCATCGTCAAACAAAACCTCTGCCAGGGCTTTTGCGAGTTCAGTCTTTCCAACCCCGGTAGGACCCAGAAAGATAAAACTGCCTATGGGCTTGTTGGGATCCTGGAGTCCCGCTCTCGACCTGCGTACAGCATCACAAACGGCCACCACGGCTTCTTTCTGCCCAATGAGTCGCTTGCCGATCTCATCTTCAAGACCCAGCAACCTGTCTTTATCGTTTTGCAGCATTTTATTCACCGGAATACCTGTCCAGCGGGAGATTACCTCTGCTACGTCGTCGGCAGATACTTCACCGGAAGTAAATCTTTCTTCTTCCGGAATGGCTGCCAATTGTTGCTCTGCTGTACTGAGCTTTTGCTGAAGGGCAGCGAGCTCATTGCTTTGTTTTTCTGCATAAGCGGCGTTATCTCCTTTTTGCAGCAACGCGGCCATTTCTACATTGAGTTTTTCAAGGTCTGTCTTGGTCTTTTGGATGGTTGTTGCCAACGATCTTTCATTGTCCCATCGCTTGTTCATGCCATCGAGTTCTTTTTTCCCGGCTTCTATCCTGGCTTCTATTTCGGCGACCTTGCCGGGATTTTGCTCTTTTTTGAGCAGCTCCTTTTCTATTTCAAGTTGCTGAACCTTTCTCTTGAGTTCATCGATATCATCGGGCACAGAGTCTAGCTCCAGCCTTAGTTTAGATGCTGCCTCATCGATGAGATCAAGGGCCTTGTCGGGCAATTTGCGATCGGTTACATAACGAGCCGATAATTCCGCTGCCGCTTTTAAAGCATCATCCTTAATGCCGATCTTATGATAGGTTTCATATTTTTCCTGTGCTCCCCGGAGTATAGACAGGGTCTGCTCTACGGTTGGTTCTTCAACGTCGACATTTTGAAACTTGCTGGCCAGGGTCTTATCACTTTCAAAATACTTCTGGTATTCTTCCGGTGTAGTGGATCCGATGCAAAACAACTCGCCTCTCGACAACGCGGGTTTGAGGATGCCGGCTGCATCCATGGCACCATTCCCGCCACCGGCTCCTACCAGGGTGTGAATGTCTTCGATAAAAAGTATCACTTCTCCATTGCTGAGTTTTACATCGTCCAGCAAAAACTTAAGGCGTTCTTCAAACTCTCCTTTATACTTGGCACCTGCAATGACGGCAGGCAGATCAAGGGCATAGACTTGTTTGTTTAATAGATTTTGGGGCACGTCTTTATTCACAATTCTCCATGCAATTCCTTCGACGATGGCCGACTTACCCACCCCGGTATCTCCTACCAGAATAGGATTGTTTTTGGTTTTGCGGGAAAGGATGTGTATGATCCTTCTGATTTCTTCATCCCTGCCAATGATTTTGTCGAGATTGCCGCTCTCAGCCCGAGCATTCAGGTTGATCGCATATTTGTGCAAATTTTGCAAAGGTGTGGCATTGGCCTGGTCTGTGACTTTCTTGCCCTTTCTCAATTCAAGAATTGATTTCTTGACCAGTCCTGTATCGCAGCCCAATCCTTGCAACAAAACGGCAGGTGCATCAATGCCATCTACCAGACCCATTACCATAATTTCGGGGGTGATAAACTGATCACCCAACTCGTTCATATATTTTTTGGATTTGGAAAGCATGGCGTTGGCTTCCGGTGTGAGCTTTTGCTTTTCTACTGCTTTTACCCTGGGTGCCTTTTCCACATAGTTGTACAACTCT
Organism: uncultured Saprospiraceae bacterium; assembly: GCA_937973565.1. Classification (GTDB taxonomy): domain Bacteria; phylum Bacteroidota; class Bacteroidia; order Chitinophagales; family Saprospiraceae; genus JADKBO01. Next base: position 3,678 of record CALJKQ010000110.1, read on the forward strand.
CTTTTGAGCAGTGGCATATTGATGTTCATTGCTTTAAACAATTCGGGTATGATGGCCTCATCGGCGTCCATGATGCCTATAAGTAAATGTGCAGTCTGTACTTCTTCCTGGCTAAGGCTGGCTGCCAGGCGTTGGCCCTTCAAAATGGCATCCTGAGCACTCACGGTAAAGTTTTCGTAAGTCATATTGAAAATTTGAAGACACTAAGATAAGGCAATTGTTGTATAGCACAGTCGGATTTGGATGAAGCCGGGCATTTCATCGGCCAAAAACGCACATCTGCCAAATCCTTGATGTGGCACCTGCCTGTGTTGTCAGCTATTCTTAGAAACAGAAGGCTGTATCAGCCCACTTCAATCCTTAATTGTAGTGCTGCAGCTTATGGAGCGAGGCGACTCATCTGCCAGCCATCACCTTGCCTTATAAATTTGATACGGTCGTGCAGCCTGCTGAGCCTTCCCTGCCAAAATTCAATTTCAGTGGGCACCAGAATGTAACCTCCCCAATGCGGTGGTTTGGGCAGGATGTCTTGACCCTCAAATAATGCTTCTGTTTCAGCCACCAGTTTTTCGAGCAGCCTGCGATCCTCGATGGGTCTGCTTTGAGGTGAAGACCAGGCACCGATCTGTGAATCTCTGGGTCGGCTTTGAAAATATTGGGTCGACTTTTCTTCGTCATAAAACTCCAATCGTCCGCGAACCCTGATCTGGCGACCAAGTTCCAGCCAGGAAAATACCAGACAGGCATTGGGATTACTTTCGATTTGCCGGGCTTTGTCGCTGGTATAATTGGTATAAAAGACAAAACCTCTTTCATCGAGCTCCTTGAGCAACACCACACGGCCATCCGGCATACCCTTGTCATCCACCGTTGCCAGTGTCATGGCATTGGGCTCTCGTACCTCCGCCTTTACTGCTTCATCAAACCAAAAGTGAAACTCGTCGAAGGGGTTGGGGCGGATAGAGTTAATGTCTAACTCTTCATTGGCATAGTGTTGCCTCATGGAGGCGATGTCGTGTTTCATAAAGCAGCGATTTCTTCAATTTTATGGATGATGGCTTGTTTGGGTTGAACCCCTGCAGCCCGCCACTCCATTTTGCCGTTGCGAAAGATGGCGATGGTAGGTATGCTCATGATTTGCAACTTCTGCGCAAGTGCTTCGTTGCGATCTACATCAATTTTTACAATTTTTACTTTTTCACCCAGCTCGTTTTTAACTTCCTGGATTATGGGTGCCAACGCATGGCAAGGACCGCACCAGTCTGCATAAAAGTCTATGAGAACGGGGGTGTCGGATTCGATAATGTCACTGAATTTCATGGAATTAAACTATGCTTTTTTAACGTTACAAAATTTTTATTGGTTCAATAGGGCTGCAAAATATACATCATAAAATAAAATGATGGTAACCCATGTTGCATTCGCCATAAATTTTGTAAAAAACCAAAAAATGAAATTTTCTTTTGATCCAAATCTGTGAAAATGGGCTAAATTGAATAAAAATTTGCTTAGGTTTGCCGAAAGTGCAATTTTCAACTGAATGGAGCAAAAAAACAATAAAAAGGTTTTGAGATCATGGGCGATCTTTGATTGGGCCAACTCGGCTTATGCCCTGGTAATTTCAACCGCCATTTTTCCGACCTACTTTGTCAAAGCAACGCCCCAGATCATTCATTTTTTGGGTTTCGACATCAGCAATGCGGCGCTCTATTCCTATTCAGTGTCCTTTTCTTACATCATCATTGCAGCCCTTTCTCCCATATTATCGGGCATTGCAGATTTTTCGGGGAGGAGGATGTTTTTTTTGAAAGTCTTTACCCTGATGGGCTCGCTCAATTGCATGGTCCTGTACTTCTTTAATGGTTCAGATGATTTATGGTGGCTGGGTACAACGGCCTTCATACTCTCAACCATCGGCTTTGCAGGCAGCCTGGTTTTTTACGATTCTTACCTGCCTATAATTGCTACAGAAGACCAATTCGATAAGCTTAGTGCCAGGGGTTATTCCTACGGCTATGTGGGTAGCGTAATTTTACTGGTTGTGATTCTGGTAATGATACAAAAACCCGAATTATTTGGCATTACAGACCCCTATCTCCCATCCAGAATCGGTTTTGTACTGGTTGGCATCTGGTGGGTAGGCTTTGCGCAAATTACTTTTAAAAACCTGCCCAAAGACAATCGTTCAGCTCTGGGAAAGGGTTTTATCAGAAATGGATATTCCGAAATCAACAAAGTAATCAAGGAAGCCATCAAGCAGGCAGATGTAATGAGGTTTCTGCTGGGTTTTTTCCTTTTTAGTGCCGGGGTACAGACGGTAATTTACCTGGCTACCATTTTTGCAGAAAAAGAACTGAAGATGGAAACCGGAGAACTGATTCTGGTGGTACTCATCATCCAGCTCATCGCCATTCTGGGTGCTATGCTTTTCGCCCGGGTTTCCGGCTTGATCGGCAACAGAAATGCAATCATCATCCAGATCCTCATTTGGATCATCATCTGTTTACTGGCATATTTTACCACCAGTAAGATCATGTTTTATTTCACCGCCGGTCTTGTGGGCATGGTACTGGGGGGCATCCAGGCACTGTCACGAGCCACTTATTCCAAGCTTTTACTAAGACAAAATACGGACAAGGATCTGACTTCCTACTTTAGTCTGTACGATGTCTTGTACAAATTGTCGATTGTAAGCGGCACCTTTATTTTTGGGCTGGTTTACCAACTAACGGACAATATGAGGTACTCTGTGCTTGCCTTGGCTGTACTTTTTTTGAGTAGTATACTGTTCATCGCAAAAGTCAGGGTATCCCCCAAAGAAGAGATTGAAACAGCTTAAAAAAGGAAATAAGCGCGAAAACCCTTTTATTTGCATGTTTTTTCAATGTACCATCCATGGATTTAACCTGGTTCGACCACCTATTTTTCTTTTTACTGGGCGTAGTTTTCCCGGTCATGGCCGTTATGTCAGAAAAATCAGGGGCTGAAGAAGACGAAGCTTATCTGATGCAGCTTCCCCCTAAAAAACACATATACTATAGCAATGGTCTCATGTTGGTCATAGGAGCCCTGATGGTGCTGACGCTTTGGAACGTGACCTATCGCGATTTTGGCAAACTGGGTTTTCACGACATTCTCATTTCCGATGAAGCCATTTGGATAGTTGCCGGGATTGCATTGATTTATGCAGGAGATACGCTGTTCAACATCTGGCAGTCGAGAAAAGAAGTAGATAAATGGAAAGACATGGCACACATAATGCCAACGAGTTGGCAGGACTACCGTCATTTTATTTTTCTTGCTTTGGCAGCCGGTACCTGTGAAGAAATTATCTTTCGGGGATTTATGATCAACTATGTAGCAGAGATGGCCGCGGGCACCTCTTTTGCGGAAGCATTGGCCCTTATCATACCTGCCTTTATTTTTTCAATTAGCCATATATATCAGGGCTGGGCTTCTGTTGTAAAAATTGCTTCCATTTCCTTGCTATTTGGGGCTTTATACATGCATACTTCTTCACTGTATCTGGTAATGATCATCCATGCCCTGGTTGATCTTATCTCAGGGGCAGTGCTGGTAGCGCTTTCAAAGGGCAAATAAAGACTTGTTACGAGAACCTTTTTGTATTTTTACTCATTATAAGGTCAAAGACACAGACACAATTGGATCCATGCAAGCGAGTGAATATTTAAAAAAAGCAGGCTTGAAGCTCACGCCGGTGCGCACACGAATGGTGGATATCTTTTTGTCTGCCCGACATGCCTTGCTCCAGAGTGAGATCGAAAATCAATTTGACGGTATCGATAGGATTACCTTGTACCGCACCTTAAAATCATTCGAAGAAAAAGGAATGATCCACCGCATTACTGATCTCGAAGGCAATTCCAAATATGCCATGTGTGAGACCAAGTGTATGGAAGAGCACCACCACCATCACCATGCGCATGTTCACTTTCAATGCGAACAATGTCACCTCACCTTTTGTGTTGAAAACGTTGAAATTCCCGCCATTGAAATGCCCACCAAATTTTTGGTTACGGGTCAAAACATTACCATCACCGGTAAATGCGAAAATTGTCAGTAAACAAGATTGATGCTACATTGGCTCCTATTCTGGAGACAGTGAGCGATCCGGAAGTGCCTGTACTTTCTGTGCTGGACTTGGGAGTCGTGCTTTCTGCCACCCTTGATGATACAAACCATGTACATATTATTATAACACCCACCTATGCGGGCTGTCCGGCTATGGATGTCATTCGTTTTGAAATCAACCGGGCACTCGAACAAGCCGGATACGCCATGGTTACCATTGAGACCGTATTGTCTCCTGCATGGACCACCGATTGGATTACAGAAAATGGCAAAGAAAAGCTGAAAGCATATGGCATTGCACCTCCCGTTGAAAAAACAACTGACAAATCTTTTTTGACAGGAAAAACCAAGTCCGTACCATGCCCAAGGTGTGGATCAACGCATACTGAAATGATATCCTTATTTGGCAGTACGGCTTGCAAAGCACTCTATCGTTGCGAACAATGTCTGGAACCTTTCGATTATTTCAAGTGCCACTGAAACCAGCGCTTATCTTACCTTATTAAGACTGTCGAGCATGGTACGCATCAGTTTTTTGCGTATTTCCCGCTGTACATCACGTGAAAGTGATTTGAGTGTGTACTGATATTTGAGTTCAATGTGATCCTTTTCAATATTGACCACTTTCAATTCCTGCGAGCCCTCTTCGAGGTAAGGTTGGTAAGGTGAAAGGGTTTGGGATAACGCTGCTTCAATGCGGGGTAAGTCTTCAATATACCGGGGATCGATGTGAAATTCAACACTCATTCGCCTGATATCTCTCTTGGTATAATTGATGATGTCTGCGTTGTAAAACCTGAGGTTGGGAATGTATATGATGTCATCATCATCGTTCATCAGGGTCACTTTTTGCAGACCAATATCGATGATTTTACCTTTTTGGTCACCCACCTTGATGTAATCGTCCAGTTCAATTTTGGTAGAAAAACCATTGAAAAGACCAACGATGATTTCAGCAATAAAGTCCTTGGAAATGATGGCCAGCGCTGCCGCCACGATGCTGAGTGAGGTAAAGACCTCGTTGAGATTGAGTCCAATCATTGACAACAAGCCGAGGATGATGGCAATGATTGAGATAATGGAAAACAGATTTGACAAGCCTACGATCAGGTTGTCTCTCAACTTTCCGGAGCCGTGCTTTCGGTCAATCTTGTACCATAAGGCAATGCCATCGATGATAATCCTGAATAGCAAAAGCATGATGGAAATGCTCAGCAAAGTATTGATGATCCGGGCTCTGCCTGTCACTTCATGAAAGTCAAAAAAGAAACGCCAGTAAATGGCCAGCGCCAGCAGACTTATTAAAGCCAATATCTTAAGCAGTCTTGTCATCTTCACCCGTTTTGGCGTCTGTGTGATAATTGTTTTTTTCCAAATAATAGACGATAAGGAATGAAAAAGCAAATACAAAATGAGCTGCGTACAACCATCTGGCGGTAAGTAAGCCGATTTCGTCAATGTGGTAAACATGGAAGGCTATAACCAGGTGGTATGCCATCAAAAACAAAAAAATCTTTCGGTCGGTCTCCTGGTATTTGAAACCGCGGTAAATGGTAAAACACAGTCCCCCGATGGCACAATCCTGAATACCTGCCCATTTGATCATCGCCAACTCTTCTACCGCAAAATGACCGGCAAGCCAAAAGGGAATCAGCAGCATTACGCCTCCCGATATCAGCTCGAATATAGCCTGAAAAAATATGAGATTCTGGGAGGTGATGTTATTCTTCATCTGCCGTACGGTTAAAACCTATGGGTTGAAAGCCAATGGCTGTTTTACTGGGCTCTTCATCGTCGTAGTCCTCCCAATCTGTAATTTCTTTGAGCAATGTTTCTACGTGCCGGATAATGAACGGAATCTTGAGTTCATCGGGTCGCAGAATTTCGATCATTCTGGGGCTCTTGGGTTCGCCATACCCTTCGATATGCGGACTCATGATCATAACCATGATTTTGCCATTAAACAGTTGTTGGTAAATGAGGGAACCATTGTTTTTGATCATGGTTCTTTTAACCCCCGAATCTTCAATGTTTTCGGTTATACCACTGGAAGATCTTCCCAGATCCAGCACAATGGCCTCCAGGTTTTCGATTTTATCCTGGATTTTAACTTCAGCTTTAATGCCCGTTCTTACAATAATTTCATCCAAGGTGCTTTTAACCAATGGCTTAAGCGACTCATGCCATGCATTGCGGTAGAGCACAGTATTGTTGAGTACATTTTTGTATTGCTCTGCTTTATTCAATAAACTTCCTAATTCCAGGTTCATAAATTATTTTTTACAAATATGGTCAATTTGGCAATAATACCGCGGCTTTCATCGATTTTTAAGCCACAATAAAAGGTTTGTCACGTTATTTTTAAATAAATAATAACAAATTCACCGAATAAAAGATTTGTACTTTTGCGCATGATTCAGACCAAACTTTATTATTTCTTTTTATTTTTTGGATTGGCTTTGTGTGGTTTGCAGGCACAAGGCAAGATAAAGGGAAGAGTAACCGATACAGAGGGTATGGCCCTGGCGTTTGCCTCTGTTTATGAGCTTGGCACTACATATGGTACCCTTACCAATGAACAGGGCTATTACGAATTGGAACTCACTCCCGGCATTCACACCCTGGCTTATCAGTACCTGGGCTACAGCCAATTGGTAAAGAAGGTGAATTTTCCCGCAGATAAAGAGGTCAATGTAACCCTCGTTTCTGAAAATTACCAGATCAAAGAAGTAGAAGTAGTAGCGGGTGAGGATCCGGCCATACCCATCATCCGCAAAGCCATCGCCTCCAGAGACTTCCACCTGAAAAAGACGCCTGCTTATCAGGCTGAATTATACATCAAGGCACTCATGAAAATCATTGATGCTCCCAAGAGTTTTTTAGGTCAGGAATTGGGCACTATGGATGGCATCCTAGATTCAACCCGGCAAGGCATCCTGTATTTCTCAGAATCTTTGTCACGCATCAATTTTGCCCCGCCTGCGTCCTACAAAGAAGAACTATTGTCTTCCAAGGTAAGTGGCGACGACCGCGGCATCAGTGTCAACCAGTTTAGTTATGCCAATTTTAATTTCTACAAAAAAGACATCCAGCTCTTCCGGGAACTCATCAGCCCTATTTCCGACAATGCATTGCAATTTTACAATTTCTACCTCTATGAAGAATTTCCGGACAATCTGGGCAATAAGGTTTACAAAATTAAAGTCAAGCCCAAATCCAATTTCAGACCTTGCTTCTCAGGCTTTGTCTATATCAATGACGGATTGTTTAATTTCAACAGGCTGGAACTCAATATTTCCGGTGATGCCGTAAAAAACCCGATAGTAGACACGATTACCATTCAACAGGTGTTTTTACCCATAGGCAATGAGGGGTATTGGCCTTTGTTTACTCAAAATGTCAGTTTCAAGATCAAAATTTTTACCTTTACTACCGGCGGTAATTTCAATTATATCTTTAAAAATTACAATTTGAACCCTGACTTCAAAACTTCATTTTTCAGCAATGAAGTGTTTAAGGTTCACGATGATGCCATTAAAAACAACGAGGAGTTCTGGCAGCAAAACCGCCCTATACCCCTGACCGAAGAAGAGTCGCAGGACTATGTAAAAAAAGATTCCATTGCCAAGGTTACTTCATCACCGGCCTACCTTGATTCCGTAGACAGGGTAAGAAATAAATTTCGCCTCTCAGATTTATTATTTGGTTACAATGCCGTCCATTCGCAAAAAAACATCAGTTATGGGCTCTCTTCTCCACTCACGACCCTACAATTCAATGCCGTAGAGGGTACCAATTTTTCGGCTCACCCCTATTTCAGAAAAGCCGATAAAGATGATTTTACTATATATCGACTAAAGGGAGAGGTCAGATATGGTCTGGCGGACAAAGCGTTTAAATGGAATGCCGAAGCCCGATGGAGTTACAGTGTATTGAATCAATCGTACCTTAGGATCCATCTGGGAAAAGATTACCTTCAGTACAATGAGGCCGGCATTATTTCATCTCAGGGTAACACCGTTTATTCACTGCTGCTGAAACAAAATACGGCCAAGTTTTTTAACAAACGATTTGCAGAAATCCACTGGGGAACAGAGGTGTTTAACGGTCTTTCAGCAGCCGTATCGGTATCTTTGGCTGAAAGAAATGCACTTAGCAATAATTCACAAAAAAGCTGGTACAGGAAAGATCGATTTTATGAACCCAATAATCCCTTCAATGTAGCCGATGAAGAATTTGTGTTCTCCGATCAGATCTTTAAACAAAGCATCACATTTAAGTGGACACCGGCGCAAAAGTACCAGCGTTTTCCCAATTACAAGGTCAGACTGACAGGCGGCTTCCCAACTGTTTACCTGGGTTATGAGAAGGCTACCCCGCTGAGTGACAACTATGCATCTTATTCTAAATTAAAACTCAGTTTGCTGGACCCTTATGTTTCCGCCAATATTTTGGGCTATTTCTCTTATCGCTTCGAAGCTGCCACATTTCTCGACAAGGACAGGATCGGGCTGCCAGACTATTTTCACTTTAGAGGAAATGGTTTGGTAGGAGGATACAGCTCACCTTACCTTCAGACTTTTAAGCTTCAGAATGGTTACGAATTTTCAAGCACCAATGCCTATATGGCAGGCTGGTTTGAACACCATTTCGATGGTTTCATAAACGACAAAATACCTGTACTCAATAAGTTGGGAATTACGGGTGTCTTTAGTTGTTCAGCATTGGTAAAAGAAAATTTTTCTTATATCGAGCCGGGTATAGGTGTAGAGGGCTTCAAGCTGGGCGCTATTGACCTGTTCAGGATGGATATGTTCTGGGGTTTTCAAAATGGCCAATACAAAGAAAATGGTTTCCGGGTGGGCTTTTCTACCTTCTTCGAGAATATATTTGGTGGAGAATAGTTGGTGTTGAGCCCAACCCTTTGGCTTTGGGTGACGTCTATCAGACAACAACAAAATTCTCACCATGAAAAAAATGCACTTTTGGGCCTTGCTTGCGCTGCTTTCTATTACATTAAGTGCCTGTCTCAAAGACAGCTGTACCACCCAACAAAGTTATGTACAATACGAACCCGTTTACAAAACCGGCAATGAGTTGAGGACCGAACTCAAAGTGCTGCCACCCCAACCAATATTCAACCCGGGAAAAATTTATTATTACGATCACTACCTCATGATTGGAGAATTGGGTAAAGGCATCCACATAATTGACAACCTCCAGCCTGAAAACCCCGTATCCGTGGCCTTTTGGGCCTTTGAAGGCAATGTAGACATTGCCATTCACGACCGACAAATGTACCTGGATCAATATGTGGACCTGGTTACCTTCGACGTTAGTAATTTTTTGAATCCTGTTGAAATATGCCGGCGAAACGACATCTTCCCTTCCTTTGGTTTTGTGCCGGGCAAAGGCTACCTGGTAGAATACAGAAGCACCGAAGTAACCAAAGAAGTAGACTGCTATCAAGCCAATAATGGCAATTATTATTTCGAGGGAGATGTGCTTTGGGCTTTGAGCGATTTTGCATCATCGGCCAGCAATACCAATACAATTCCTTCTTCGGTGGTTTCTCAAAGTACCGGTATTGCGGGATCTTATACGCGATTTTGCATCCTCAACAACTTTCTATACGGGGTTACTACCAGCAACCTGATGCCCTTTACCCTCACAGAAAACGATTGCCCGATACCTCAAATGTCGGTACCTGTGGGATGGAACATCGAGACCATATTTCCCTACAAATCCAATTTGTACATAGGCTCTACCAATGGTGTCTTTATTTTCCATACACACAATCCTAACCGACCCCAACAAGTAGCCGCTTTTTCTCATGTTACCGGTTGTGATCCGGTTGTGTGTGCCGATGACCTTGCTTTTGTTACCATCCACAACGGCACCAATTGTGGCGGCATCCGCAATCAGCTCGACATCTTGAACATTGCCGATCCCTACAATCCCATTGTTGTACAAAGCTACAATATGGCATATCCCCAAGGCTTGGCAACAACCGATCAATACTTATACCTGTGCGACGATGGTTTTAAGATATACGACCGTAGCAAGCCCTCCAACCTGAAACTGAAAAAACACATCAGCAACATAGATGTTACAGATGTCATAGCTCTTGGCCGGGACCTGGCAATCCTGGTAGGTAAAGATGGTTTTTACCAATACAATACCAGTAATCCGGAAAATCCTGTTTTGATGTCAAAAATTGAAGTAAAATGATCCGTCTGATCTTATTTTTACTGGCCTCTTGTCTGGGTTGTCATGTGATGGCGCAAAATAGCGACACAAAGACAATAGACAAAGTTGAACTGAAAGACGGCAGCAAGTTGTACGGCAGTTTGCAAAGTTGGGACATGACCACTGTATTGGTTTTAAAACTTGAAAATGGCGTAGAAGTTAAAATACCGGCAACCAACATCAAAAAAGTTACCCAGGAGTCAAGCCGCTTTGAAAGTTCAAAATTTTGGTTTGAAAAAGGAAAGATATACGGCATGGTTCATGCAGGCGGTTTGATGGGCAGAGCTCCATGGGGCAATGTGAGTTTGGGTGGTTATTTCCATCTTCAAGGCAGCTATGCCATCCTACCCAAATTGTGCCTGGGTATGGGATTGGGTTCGGAAGTATATTTACCCAACGACAACGCAGATGTAGCCAGCTATCCGGTTTATGGCACAGCTCAATGGACAGCCACTTCCAGAATTTTACTGGGCATGATGGCAGGATACAGTTTTGTGGGCAAGGGTCAATCCGCCGGGACCAATGTCAATTATCTGGATGCATCAGGCGGACCCTTTCTGGGCATGCAACTGCAGTATGCATTGAGCAGTCACTTTGGACTCAACCTCGGGATTCAGTCAAGCTCCAAAACCAGGGCATGGACACAGAGCTGGGATACGCGAAATCATGGTTTCGATCGTTTTCATCATTACAGATACGCCATCGGCATAGTTTATCGAATATGATTTACGCCAAAAAAACATGGACGGAAGAAGAGTTGGTTGAAGCCTGCGGTCGCAATGATCGGCGAGCACAGGAGGCTTTTTACCGCCGCTTCTTCCCCCATATGTGGAGTATGACTATGCGTTATCTTCAGGATGAAGACAAGGCCATGGACGTACTCAACATGGGCTTTCTCAAAGTCTTTACCCATTTGTGTAAATATGAATTCAAAGGCAGCCTCGAAGGATGGGTACGGAGAATTATCTACAATACCATGGTAGATTTTGTGCGACAAAACAACCGTTATGTCAAATTTATGGTATTTGAAGATCACGATACTTCTGTTACAGAAAGCGGCCCTTCCCATCTTTATGAAGAAGACTTATTGAAAGAAATTGAAAAGCTGCCGAAAGCCAGCAAAGAGGTGTTTAATTTATTCGCCATTGAGGGTTATTCTCACCAGGAAATAGCTGAAAGGCTAAACATCAGTGAGGGTACGTCCAAATGGCATTTATCCAATGCAAGACAAATTTTAAGATCTGTTTTGACCCAAAAAGAAAACGACCATGTGGTTCAACAAAAAATCAAATAATCGCATCGAAGATAAAGGATGGCAGGCTATGAAAGGTCTGCTTGACCGTGAATTGCCTGAGAAGAAAAATAAGCGAAGGACGCTGCTTTGGCTATGGCCGGTAGCTGCCGGCTTCGTCGGAATAATGCTGGTGCAAGCCGGTTGGTTGGATTCCTGGAGGACATCAGATCATAAAAAAACTGAACAGGTCCAAACTGAAATCATTGCTGAACTTCAGACTCCAACCTATCAAGGAGTTGATCAAACCCATGTCTTAACCGAAACTGTGAATTCAGACAAAGGGGAGACCACAACATTGTCATCTACCCAAATCAATGATATTGCCAATACGCCAGAAAAATCAACAAATAAAGGCCATCGCAACCCTTTTAGCAGCCCAACCAAGCCTGAATACAATGCAGAAAAAAAGATGCTTGTTCACATGGAATCAAATGGCCCGGATAAAGTCCTGCCATCAAAAAATGAAGTGACTTTGGAAGAGGCTGAGAAGAACACAGAGAATGGTTCGTCAATGGATATACCAGCCAATGGGCAAACCCGTAACAGGATGGATATTGCCCTCTTACCCGGCATTGAGACTGAAATAAACCGGGCTTCTCTTGCCCCGCAGATCGATTTGGCGTTGGAAAACAATATTCGTGATTCTAAATTTTCCATCAGCCCCTATTTGTCTGCCGGTATTTTCGGGCCTCCGGCTTTTGACAGAGCGGGCTACTCCATGGGGGGTGGATTGAGCTTAAAATTCAGCCCCTGGCTGGGATTATCTTTCGGTGCAGCTTATGAAAAATACAGAGGGCAATATGACTACCAAAGTTCTTTCGCTGCCCTCAACGATGTCAATGAATTTTCGGCTTATACCGATGTGCGACAAATTTCTGTTCCGGTGATGTTACAAGTCCGGCTACCCAAAACGCGATTCGCTTTTTATGGGGGCATTGCCAAAAACTTTGTTCAAAATACTGCCAATTATTACGCCATTCCATCCTCTGTTGAAGCGTCTACCTTGCCCAATTTTGATATCAACTCAGAAGAATTTGCCAGCAAAGCAGCAGCCTCCATTCCATCATCCTATTACGAATGGCAGGCAGGTGTCAGGGTGAGGTTATGGAGAAGTGTGGGCTTATCTGTTCAATACAGAGAGCAGTTTGAGAAACAAAATAATGGCATCATTCCAGGATATAATCAAGTAGGTGTAGGCCTTACTTTTGGTCTTCACTGACCGCTGGACTGCCATTGGCCATTTTTACGGTGTGCCATTGGTTGATCAGGAGACCCAGCACAATGGACAACAAGCAATAGGTAGTGAAAAAGAGTGCACCCGCTGAAAGGTGCGTATAGTTCACCGTTTCAATGGCAAAGCCGCCCTTGTTATTTTCCAATTGGTTGAGTTGGGCATCAAACAAGCCATAGAAGCCGATGTATGCCATGAAGAGAGCCACTACAAATACATCGGCCATACTCCATTTACCCAGGTAAAAGATGGTATTGCGTGCAAACTTACTGTTTTGCAGCGCGGGATACTGCAAAAACAAACCGCCCAGCACCAATTTGATCAAAGGAAAAATAACCGAAAAACACAAAATCATCACACCCACGAGCTTGAGATCCAGGCCCGAACTTTCGATCAGGTTTTGGGTTACATCCAGGATAGACTTACTTTGATAAAAAACAATTTGTTCGTCAAACGAAAGGTCTTGTTCGAACAGATTGAATACAAAAGAATTGAGTCTTGCATCGATGACTATCATGGGCAGAGAAATGCCCAAAGCCAGAAGCAGCATGGAAAACAGCGTCATGCCTCCTACAGCCCAGGCTGCATTGGATTTGAGGTATAACAGGGTGAGATAGATCAGGGTCGAGATAACCAGAACCATGAGGTATACATTCCATTGGTATTGCTGCTGCCTGTGTTCCGACAATTGGTTGTTGAGCAAGGTCCTTGCTTCTGCAGCATTGCTACATCCCAGTTGATCGAAAATAGCCTGTCTGGGATCTTTATAAGAGTACTTGTCTTTGTATTGTAAAAGTCTAACCAGCTCTTGTTGCATCAGTTCCTGAAACCGGGGTTCATTTTTCCTTAGCTCGGCTGCCAGTTGTTTTGCCATGGAGGGAATCTCGGCCTTGATATTGAGGCCTTCCACCTGAGTGGCGATGTTGTCTTTAAAGAGTTTGAGGATCATTTTATTGACCTTGCCACCTTTTTCTGCTTTGTCAAAAACATCGTTAAAAAGCGATCCATCAGCGATGTATTTGTCGTAAACGCTGTAGAGGTATTTTCTCAATTCCTCTTCCGCTTCCTTGTATGCTGATGGAGATATCTTAAATTGACTGATGTGGCCTGTAAAGACGTAAAAAGCTTTTTCTTTCCAGGCCTGCATATTGAACAGTCCATAATTGATGCGGTTGATTTCAGCGTAAATGGCTTCCTTTTGTTCAATATCTTTTTGTACGCTGTGAACCTGCCATGCCAACCCGACGGATGCAGCCAGTGAAAACAGAACAGGAAGGAAATACCATTTAGATTTCAAATTGTATTGGTTTTGTACGGTAAAGATAAGTCAACCGGCATTCTCACTAAAACGAAAGAAAGTGCCAAAGGTTTCACGTGTTGTTGACATGACCGGAAATAAAGCCGGTGGCTGGTCATTACCGCGGAAAATTGTCATCTTTGTGCCATGGTTTGGCGAGAAGATATACCTGCTTATGAGCAACTTTGCGAAGCCCATGCTGCTGCCATCCCCCTTTTTTATCAGCGGGAATGGCTTTCGGCTGTAGTTACCAAAGGAGACTGCCGGTTTTGGGTGGCTGAGGAAAAAGGAGAAACCATAGCCCTCTTTGCCGGCCATTACCGCAAAAAATACGGCCTTTCTGCCCTTATAATGCCCCGGCTTACGCCTTATCTGGGAATCTGGACACCCTTGCTGCACAACGACCCATTGGTGCGCGAACTATCGACATCTCTGTTGGCGGCCTTACCCGGTGTTTTTTTTACAAGCCTCTGTTTACACCCCGATATAAAAGACGTAATGCCCTGGAAATGGCGTGGCTTTCACGAGCAAAGCAGGTTTACTTATCTCATTCGTCAACAGCAGGTGGCATCCTATAGATCAGGTATCAACGCCAAACTTAACAATCACATCAGATTTGCTGCCAGCCGACTCAAGATCGTAGAGCAAGAGGGTGTCGAAGTATTGACATCTTTGGTGAAAGAGAGTTTTGCCCAACAGGGGTTGTCCATACCCTATCCTGAAAGTATTTTATTGAACATCTTACATTTTAAAGGAGCAGCCGCCAGGGTAACGGTTGCCGTAGACGATAATGAAAACCCACAGGCAGCACTGCTTACCGTAGAGGATGGCAGGACGGTATACAACCTCGTATCCGGAAGAAAAAGCGATGCCGTGAGGGGGGCCATGCCTTTGCTGCTAAACCATGCCATAGAAAATGCACTCACAAGAGGTAAGTCATTTGACTTTGAAGGGAGCTCGATTCAGCGCATTGCCACTTTTTTCGAGTCTTTTGGCGGAGAACTCACGTCATTTCACCACATCTACGGTTCCTCCTACCGACTGGCCGATGCATTGATCGCACTCACAGGAAAATACAAGGCCGGATAAGCCAAAAAAAGGACGAAAGTGCCATTTTCATCGACCACACTTGAAACCAAGAGAGGGGTTGATCTCGTTATTGAAATATAAATTCACATAAAATGTCGAAGTTAAAATATAAAATAACCGGATTTGCAAGGTTCATGATGTTTATGGTTGTCTTTGTACCCTTGGCTTACGCCGGTTTTACCTTGTACAAAGGTGAAAGTCCACAAGATGGATTTACCGATTTAAAAGGAAAAGTTGAGGCATTAAAGACCAAAATCAAAGGCAATTCACTGTCAGAATCCGAAGAATTTCAATTGCAATTGCAGCAAAAAGACGAAGAAATCCAGAAGTTGAGAGAAGCTTTGTTCCAATGTGAGCAGGGCAGAAGTTAGTGCCTTTCAACGCCTGCTCTTCCAAATTCGTCGATGTAGACTTTGACCAGCAAAATAAAAATCGACAACAACAGCGGGCCAAAAATGACGCCTAAAAAACCGAAGAGGTTGACTCCAATGATGACCCCAAAAATGGTAATTAACGGGTGAGTGTCACTCATTTTTTTCTGGAGCATAAAACGGGCAACATTATCTACCGAGCCAATGACAACTACTCCCCAAAGCACGATGCCAATGCCGGGCCATGTCCTGCCTTGTGACATCTCATAAATGGACAGAGGCAGCCAAATGATCAAAGCCCCCACCACAGGAATCACACTGCAGATACCGGTAAGTACGCCCATTAGCAAGTATTCGGTGCTTCCAAAAATAAAATACCCCAACATACCGGCTAAGCCCTGTACTACCGCAACGATGGGAATACCCAACGCATTGCTGAAGATGACTTGTTTGATTTCCTTCATAACGATGCTCACATTGCTATGTTTTAGCGGCATATTGCGCCTTAACCAAAGTTCCATATCGTTGACCTGGGTAAGCATAAAATAGAGCATAAAGTACATCAAAGCCAGATTACCCAGCATGGAAACCGTACCACCAAGGGTAGATTGCGCAATGCCCATCAGTTTTTCATTGACAATGGCTATGTTTTTTGAACTGAAAATATTGATGTTCAAGTGTGAAAGCAGATAATTGTTGATTTGTTCGAAAGAACGATCGATCATTTTGGGATCGTCCATGACCGGACTCACCTTGTCGACCACAACCGAAGTCAGCCAGGCAACCGGTAAAACCAGAAGAATCATTGATATTAGCATCAGCGCCAGTGCAGCCAGTGTGGGTCTCCATTTATAGTCCACCACCAAATGAATCATGGCGTTGCGCATTAAAACATAAAGAGTGAGCGCTCCGAGAAAGGCACCCAGCATAAAAAACATTTCAGTGGCTATGATGATGCCCAGGGCTACTAAGGAAGAAATAAATAAAATTTGACGAATCTTGTTGGGATGGATCTGGTTGATCATGCCGAGTGAATTTTGGATGAAAATATCCAAACGAAAATAAGAAATAATTCAGGGAGATGACAAAAAAAAGAGACCGGTCGTTTTCCCCTAGACCGGTCTCAAGTAACAATTGCTTAAGTAAAATCCTTAATAATCTGAACAACCTATCAATGCTAATACCTTGCCAGTCTCATGCATTGGCATACACAATTTGCGGTATTTTTAATATTAGTATTATAATTAATTTATATAACATTTATTAACATGGTTTTATGTATTTATTTTTCATTATATAAACTAATTTTTACTCAATTTTTCATTTCTGCCCGGTTGGTTAGACGATTATTTTTTCGCCAAAGGTTAAAAAGGCCGTCAATTGTGCCTTTCCGCTGATTTTTGGGGGTAGATGCTGTATCTTTGCACCCAACCATCAATAAAAGCATGCACGGGATTTACGAGGATTGGTCAGCAGCGCGCAAAAATGGAGATAAAAAATTTGTTGTCCTGATCGATCCCGACAAACTTCGTTTAAGAGAACTTGAAAAAGTGATTGACCTGGCCATCACCGGAGGCGTGGATTACTTTTTTATTGGAGGAAGTCTGGTGGTAAACGATATGCTGGATTCGGTTTTAAAATCGATCCGCGAAAAATGTCCCATTCCAATGGTACTATTTCCGGGCAATAGTTTTCAGCTAAGTTACCGGGCCGATGCACTGCTCTTTTTGTCGCTGATTTCCGGAAGGAATGCAGAATTATTGATAGGAAAACACGTAGTAGCCGCTCCTTTTTTGAAGATGAGTCCTCTGGAAATCATTCCTACCGGTTATATGCTCATTGATGGTGGCATCCAGACCACGGTGCAATACATGAGCAATACCACACCCATACCCTCCAATAAAGAGGATATTGCCGTCTGTACGGCTATGGCCGGCGAAATGCTGGGCTTAAAAATGATGTACCTCGATGCCGGAAGTGGCGCTGTAAAACCGGTACCTGCCCCTATGGTGGAAGCCGTATCAGGGGCCATCAACATACCCTTGATTGTGGGAGGAGGCATCAAAACACCTGAAAAAATTGCTGAAAACCTGAAAAGTGGTGCCGATATCATCGTGGTGGGTAACGCCATCGAGGGTCGTCCCGAATTAATAGTAGAAATGTCAGCAGCTTTTCGAGAATTTAAACCGAGATCTTCGTCAGATGCGGTATAAAAATCCAAATTTTACTACTTTAGCAGGAATTTTTTTTAAATGGCAACGTTGATCCTTCTTTCCTTACTGATGCTGCTGCTTTCGGCCTTCTTTTCGGGGTCCGAAATTGCCTTTGTATCGGCCAATAAGCTGGGTATTGAGGTACTCAAAAACAAGGGACACATCAAGGGTCAAATCATTGCCGGCTTTTATGAAAGGCCCAAAGAGTTTTTGTCTTCCATGCTGGTGGGTAACAACATTGTGCTGGTATTGATCACGTTGTTTATGTCGAAATTGATCGAGCCATTGCTGCTCACGTATTTCAATGAAGGCAGCCTGATTTTACTGCTATCGGTAACCCTGATCATTACCATAGTAGTGCTTATTTTCGGGGAATTCTTACCCAAGACCTTTTCGCAGTTGTACTCGAATGAATATTTATACCGGTCTGCTTTTGTCATCCGGTTTTTTATGTGGCTGTTGTATGCACCCACATGGATCCTCACGGGTGTATCCAATTACATCATACGCAAAATCCTTAAGGTACCCGGATCGGATACGGATACTGTGTTCTCACGCATCGATCTGGAGGAATACATCAATGAAAACATCTCTGAATCAGAAGATATCGACAAGGAAATCCTGACCAATGCCTTGAATTTGGGGCAATTTAAGGTGAGGGATTGTATGATACCCCGCAATGAGATCATATACGTTTACCGCACCGATACGTTGGAGGAATTGGTTTCATTGTTTCGACAGCATAAAATATCGAGGATCATCGTAGTGGATGAAGACATTGAAAATGTCGTAGGATATATACATCACCAAAAGTTATTATACCCAACCGATAAAATCGAAAAGCTTATCTCGCCGGTTCAGTTTGTACCTGATGCCATGGGAGTAAAGGACCTCATGCAGAAGTTTATCAAAGAGCGCTTTAACATTGCCTGTGTAGTGGACGAATACGGAGGCATAGCCGGTTTGATTACCCTGGAAGATATTCTGGAGGAGATTTTTGGGGAAATTGACGATGAACACGATGTGGAGGAGATGACTGAAGATGTGATTTCAGACCACGAATACCTGTTTGCCGGAAGATTGGAAGTAGACTATCTCAATGAAAAGTATCCTGCTCTGGAATTGCCGGAAGGAGATTACCAGACCTTATCGGGACTGATCGTAAAATCTGAGGAAACCATACCGGAGCAAGGTGCGGAAATTATTATTGGGCACAACAAGTTTATTCTGGAAAGTGTAAGCGATACCAGGATAGAAAAAATACGAGTTATTAGATTACATGGCGACAATGAGTAGAAAAACTAAGGGGTTAGTGGCGGCGTTGTTTTTGTTGCTTTTTTCCTTTCATCTGAAAGCACAGCAGGCACAGTGCAATAAATTGGGTGCATGGCTGTGGTACCTGGAACTGACCAAGTTCAAAGATTACGAATCATTGGCAGATACCCTGCAAAATCTCGGTATTAAACGCATTTATATCAAGGTGGCCAATGGCAAGGTAGATACCGTAAAATGGACTGAGTTGGTAGACGAAACCATACCCAAAATTTTTGAGGAAAGAGGCATTGAAGCCTGGGCCTGGTCGTATAATTATCCGGGCAACGAAAAACAACAAGCCGAAGCACTTTACAAGGCTGCCAAATCAGGATACAAAGGATATGTCATTGATGTAGAAGCCCAGTTTGATCGAAAGCCACTGGCCGCTACCAAAATGTTCAAAGCCTTTGATGCTGCCCGCGAACGAGCTACCCAGGAAAAATACATCGATCAAAACTTTTTGCTGTATTGCACCACCTGGGGAAATCCAAGGGCTCACTCTTTCCCTATTTCTACCATCAATCAGTACGTGGATGGCTTTATGCCACAAACCTATGTTGAAAACTGGGGCGGTGATCATATGCTTTTACTGGAAAGCACCATCGATAGGGTCAACGAAGAGTATAAAAGTCTGGGTGCCACCAAACCCATCCACCACATTGTATCTACCGAAAAAGGCACCATCTCACCCACAGAGGTGAATCGATTCATTACCTATGCAGGTCCAGAAACCAGCGTATGGCCCATACCCGGAACCAATACATCATTACTGTTGTGGCATACATGGAACAATGTAGAATGGGACTTTGATTTCTGTAACGACAGCTACGCCAATTATACCGCCAAACTGAAGCCGGAACCCGATGTAAAAAAGGTGCCGCATAAACACGAAATACACATAAACGAGCCTGTATCTTCTGTGCAAATCCTCAATGCTTCCGGGCAGGTAGTTGCTGACATCCTCAATCCCGGCAACATCATCGACATCAGCAATTTGGTCAAAGGAAAATATGTAATGTCCATCCTCACTACAGCCGGAGACAAAGTGGTGAAGATGTTTTCGAAGAAATAAATGGTATGAATAAAAAAAGCCCCAACTACAAAATTGGGGCTTTTTTTGTAGCGTGGGGGAGGCTTGAACTCCCGACCTTGCGATTATGAATCGCACGCTCTAACCAGCTGAGCTACCGCGCCGTATCCTTATTTTTTTAAGGAGATGCAAAATTAGCAATTATTACTCAATAATACAAAGTAAAATTGAAGAAATGGCGACTAAAATCCGGGCGCAAAAATCATTCTTTCTGATTTCCCATCCACTTCGGTATTGAGGTACAGTACATTTTTGGTGATTTGAAAGTGGTCTGCCCTTGCCAATGCCTTTAAATAGCGGTCTTCAAATGCCATCGCAGGGGCAGGGCCTGCTTTTTCGGTTTGGTGCACATCTGTCAGTTGAAGATCACCAGCGGTTTTAAAATTATACAGGCCACCATAGGCGTTTACTGAACTCTCTCCCTGAAAAGTAAAATTTTGGGTTACAGGGTCGATTCGGTCATTAAATTGCACCCACACTGTATAGTTGTGGGAAGGTATGATGGCATCTACATTGAGCTGGTCGGCAAAGAGGTAGCCCATAAATTGCCACTTCCCAAAGGGTTTGTCGAGTGTGGCAGCCACACAAGGGCCCGGCGTCATTTCTTTGATGCCCCAACAAAGTGCCAGACAGGTATTGGAATAGGTTTGTCCATCACAACCACATACCGGAGCATATTCCTTGGTGCAAAGACAACTTGCATTGTCCAGGGCTTGACAATTATTTTTTTCCTTGGTACACGAGCTTAGCGAAAATAAAAAAAACAGCGCAGCAGTGGTAATTCGCATGGTTTTCATGGCTTACATGATTTATTGTAAAAACGACTGCAAACGAAGAATGGTTGGTTGCCCTGATTATACTTTGGCCAAAGCCTGGTCGAGATCCTGAATAAGATCTTCTACGTCTTCGATGCCCACACTGAGTCGGATCAGCGAATCGGTAAGACCCACTTTCATCCTTTCTTCTCTGGGGATTGAAGCGTGGGTCATGGATGCAGGATGCCCGATCAATGACTCTACCCCACCCAATGATTCAGCCAATGAAAAATAATGGGTTCCTTCCAGTACGCGCTTGGCTGCAGGCTCACTGTCGTCTACCAGGTCAAACGATATCATGGCGCCAAACATGCGCATCTGTTTTTTGGCCACCTCATGGTTGGGGTGGTTGCTAAAGCCGGGATAGTAAACCTTCGAAACCTTGGGATGTGCCAAAAGATAGTCTGCTATGCGGGCGGCATTTTCGCAGGCCCTCTGAACCCTTACATGCAGGGTTTTGATTCCTCTCAGCACCAAAAAACAGTCCTGAGGACCTGGTACGGCACCACAGGCATTTTGTATAAAGTGCAACTTTTCTGCCAGGTCAGTGCTGTCTACAATCAAAGCCCCATGGATGACATCAGAATGACCTCCGAGATATTTGGTAGCGCTGTGCAACACGATATCGGCACCCATCGAAATGGGATTCTGCAAATAAGGTGATGCAAAAGTATTGTCGACCACGGTGATAACTCCTTTGCCCTTGACCACGTCGGTACAGGCTTTTATATCAACAATGCTAAGCATAGGATTGGTAGGTGTCTCGATCCACAACATGCGCGTCTTTTCATTGAGTTTATCGGCAATGTTTTGGGGGTTTTGCATGTCAACGAAATGAAAGACGATACCGAATTTGGCATATACTCTCACCATCTGTCGATACGATCCTCCGTAAAGGTCGTTGGTTGAGATCACCTCATCACCCGGATTTAAAAGTTTGAGTACAGCATCCTGGGCTGCCAGACCGGAACCAAAACAAATGGCATCTACGCCATTTTCCAGGGCTGCCAGATTTTTCTCCAACACCTGACGGGTAGGATTCTGTGTCCTTGCGTATTCAAAGCCCTTGTGACGACCCAAACCCTCCTGCACATAGGTGGAGGTTTGGTAAATGGGCGTCATGATGGCTCCGGTATCGGGATCCGGTTGAATGCCTGCGTGTATAACTTTGGTTCCGAATTTCATTTGGTAGAATGCATTTATTTAATCAATGAATAAAATCTTACTAATTGGAAACACAAAGTTGCCAAATTTTATCAAGAAATACATGGATTTCCGATCAAAACGTTGAATTGGTTTCCCAAGTATTTAATCTTTCACCAAATATTATTTGTTGTACAAAATGTGGATAAATCATAGCCTTAAAACCAGCTGACAGATATGGATTTTTTATATATTTGTAAATCCTATATAACCAAAAAAGACAAACTTGAAGTATTCAAAATCAAACCTGGAGAAGTTGGAATTGCTGTTCAAAGAACTGGAATACACGGTTCGTTATGAAAAGGGCAACTTCAATTCGGGCTATTGCATCGTCGAGCATAAAAAAATAGTGGTGGTCAATCGGTTTTACGACATTGAAGGCAGGATTAATATCCTGCTTGACATCCTGAGTACCATAGCCATTGACGAATCTACCCTTACGGAAAAAAGCCAGCAGTTTTTCAAACAGATAGCCAGGAACCAGGAAAATCAACTCAAAGAGTTGTTGCAGGTGTGAGGCTGTTGTTTCTGGGAACGGGCACTTCTCAAGGCATCCCCGTAGTGGGTTGCACGTGCAGTACTTGTCAATCCACGGATGTGCGCGATCGCAGGTTAAGAAGCAGCGTTTACATTGAGGCCGGCGAGAGCAAATTTTTGGTTGACACGAGCCCTGACCTCAGGCAACAATTGCTTACCCATCACATTACAGATTTGGATGCCATTCTGTTTACCCACGAACACAATGACCATACGGCCGGCCTGGATGATGTAAGGCCTATCAATTTTTTGCAGCGGAAAAGTATTCCGGCCTATGCTGATGATCGCGTGAGCAAAGATCTTACCATTCGTTACCCCTATGTATTTGGCAATAGTCATTATCCCGGCTCTCCTCAGGTTGCGTTAAACAGACTGGAGGCGGGTAAGTCCCATATCATCGCTGGTCAAAGTATTGAAGCACTGGCTGTTATTCATGGAAATCTTAACATACTGGGTTTTAAAATCAATGACCTAGCCTACATTACCGATGCATCGGCCTTACCGGATGCCACTGTAGAAGCCATTAAAGGGGTAAAAGTATTGGTGCTCAATGCCCTTCAACCAACTCCCCACCATGCCCATTTCAGTTTAGACCAGGCAGTAGCCATGGCACTGGAAATTGGGGCAGAACAGACCTATTTAACCCACATGAGCCATCAGCTGGGACCTGTGCACGTATGGAGTAAGCTCCTGCCACCGGAGATATTTGCAGCACATGATGGTTTGTGGGTAGAAATCTGATTCGGTAAAATTCTCTTTTATTTCTTTTACATCTTTCAGCTGCATCATACAAAGCAGCTGGGAGAGCAAGCTATCAGGAAGAGGAATAAAAAAAAAGCCCCTCCAAAAATGGAAGGGCTTTATATCATGGGATCATAAGATCAATATTCCCAAAGATCGTGTTCAAAGTTGAACAGTTCGTTTTTGATTTTGTCGGATTCCATTAATCTGTCGAAGCCAAACATGGGATCTTTTTCATCAAAATACTGTTCTACTTTGTAATCGAGTACATTCGATTTCTTATAGATGATGCTGGTGAAATACCGGTTGTCCAACAAGTCTGCCCAGGTCATTGGCGCAACATCGTTGTTGTCGCTGATCACTCTGTGCTTAGACAAGTAGGTCCTTGCTTCCGGATAGTAAACCCAGAACAATGGATATTCCAATGGTCTGTCGAGTCCTTCAACTGTTTCTTCGTAAAGAGGAGCAATGCCAATGATGCGGTTTTTCATCATAGAAGCTTCTTCATCGAAGAACCAGATTTCCTTAATACGGAATCTGAAAATATTTCTCCAGTCTTTGGTGTTCTTTACCACCTGCACTTTCTCTTCGTAAGTATCGTAGTCGAAAGTAGTGATGGTATCCACATCAAACAACTTCTTTTCTACATCTTCGAAGGTAAGCGCATCCTTAAATTTTTCATCTTCAAAAACGGTGATGTCACCATTTTGAATCATGTCTTTAAGGATATTGAAGAATGGAGCTTCTTCTGCCCTCCATGCGAGGTTCATCTTTTCGCGGGTTTCCACGAGTCTCCAGATTCGTTTTTCCCACGCGATATCTGCTTCTCTCACCGGTTCGTATGCCATCAATTTGGCATCCGTGATGAGTCTTTTGTTGACGATGTCGTCGATGTAGATATCTTCAGCGGGAGCGCTGGATTCAGTGATCACCCTTTCAGCATTTTGTGCGGAGGCAGTAGAGATACAAGCCCAGCAAGCCAGCAATGCGACAAAAAGTTTGAAGTTGTTGTTCATCTTTAAGAGATAAAAAATTATTTAATAGTAAATACCATTGAACCGATGGCTCTTGGTGCAGGGTCGCCAGGACACTTACACTTGATGTCCTGGAACAAGTAGTTGTCGCCAGGAGCAGCCTTGCTGATCAATGATTGAGATTTAGGATTGTATTTTCCACCCGGGTTTGGAGAAAATTCAGGATCCTGACGTTTAGGTGCACGGATCAACAGGTATTCTGTGATGTCGCACTTAGCTTCAAAATCGAAACCTTCCAAAAGAGGGAAAACACCCGGATAAGCTTTGAATTCACCGTCTCCGATTTTACCGCCTCTGTTTTTACCCAAAACCGGTACCGGATCCGGAATCCTTTTTACGCGGAAGTCTTTGCTGTAGCTCATGCCCGGAGCACTTACCACAACTTTGGCATTGCCCACCTGGGTAACTTTAACAGTATAAGTACCATCGCTGTTTCTGCTGATGTTTCCTCCTGTCATGGTCACCTGGATTTGGTTAGAACTAACACCGGCAACTGCAATTTCTACAGGGTTATCAACACCAATGTAGAACACATTCATTTTAGAGGCAGAAACTGTAGCGGATTTTTCACCTACTTCGTATTCGAACTCAGATTTGTATGAATCTGTTTTGCCTGTAACCGGGTTGGTTACAGAGACAGAAGCGGTGTATTTTTTAGGACCTAGTGTATTGCCCACAGCTTTAAATTTCGCTACACCATCCTTATCTGTTGCCAATCTGGCACCATTAACAGAAACTGAAATTCCTGTGTTGGTACCTGCACCGGCAGCAGCAGAAAGGAATACATCTGCTTCATAAGTTTCACCTTTGAGGATGTACGACTTTTTAGGAGCCGCAACCACACGGAACTTATCCAAAACCACGTCATCTTTTGAAAGACCCACCTTACCGGCAAGGTAGTTCAAAACTGCAGCTTCAGAAGCCTTGGTATCGTTGATGAATTTTGAAAAGATAGGCTCAGTTGCACCAATTGGCATGTGACCAAAGGTAAAGTCTGCCCAGTTTTTCTTTTTGTTGGCAGATTTTTGCCATGTTTCATTGTCGATCTCGATAGGCAACTTGAATGCAGCTCTTTCGTTTTCATCAACCAATGCCAACAAGTCGGCTTTAACCTTTTCCATTCTTTCCTTCAGTTCCATACCTTTGCCTTCTTCTACCATTACACGGGTAGTGGCGTCGTAATTTCTTTTACCTCTGGGTTCTTTGATTCCGTATGCATCAACGTAATCTCCGTCATCAACTTTTTTGTTGCGGTTTCCACCTTCATCGATAAGTTGATCGATCAGACCCTGGATAAATGCAGTATTTGTTTTTGAAATTTCTCTGACCTGATCTACACGGTCAGCGTATTTCTTAAGTTCATCTTTTTTCTTTGCCCCATCTTTGATGGCCTGTGGCAGGGCATCATTGGCAGTATCCAACGCTGTATTGGCAGCCCTCAACCCTTTATCGACCATGGCGAATGCGTTGAAAATTTCCGCAGAAACGTTCAATGCAAGAAGGGCGGTCAGTACCAGATACATAACGTTGATCATCAACTGTCTGGGTTCCTTTGGAATTGACATTTTCTTCTTTTGTTTTTAGATTAAAAAATGAATGATTGGATGAAGAACCCGATTATTGTTTTACAACAAAAGCATTCAATACGTTGCCGTACACAGAATTCAATGAAGTAAGGTTTTTGTTCAAAGCAACCATTTGGTCTTTGTAAACCTTAGTATCATCTACAGTGTCGTTGAGGGTTTTCATAGCCTCATTCATTTTTGTGTAGAAGTTGTGCATGGTTTTCATTTGCTGGCTGGTTTCAGAAAAGTCAACTTCCTGAAGTGCTTTCAATGAGCCCAGGCTTTTTGACATGTTCTGCAATTCGCTCAACATACCACCCAATCTGCTTTCAACTGCTTCAGCATCCAAAGCTCTTGGACCTGATTTTACAGGACCTGCTGTAAGCGGTGAAATGTTAGAAGAATATTGATCCAATCCTGGATACAGTTTTTCCCAGTAGTAATCTTTTTCAGGGCCGAGGATACCGAGCATAGCGAAGAGGAACGCTTCAACTACCAGACCGGCAGTGATGGCTGGACCTCCCCAAGGCTCAGAGTTGATCTTACCAAGGGCACCGACCATTACTACGGATGCACCCAAACCGATCAACAAGTTCTTTGTATACTTAAATGTAGGTGACTTAAAAAAGCTCATTTTTAGATTAAATTTAGTTGTTAGTAAATATTATCTGTTGTGTAATAAGGCGTCATACCGGATCAAAGCATAACTGATCCCGGAAATCAACCTGGTTTACGTGATTAAAGACTAGAAATCGTTGATTGACCTTCCAAGATAGGTGAGCACAGTTCTGAAACCGATGTACGATTTGGCGGTATCCTGGAATTCCCAGTGCCTTGTACCGGTTTGCAGATAGAAAGAAATGTCTTTCCATGAACCTCCTCTCAATACCTTGCGCTTTAGAGCTTCAGGATCAGAAGGAGCCGCATTGTATCTGTGGTCAGAGTTGAGGTCGTGCTCAAGTGTATAGGCATTTTCTACGTAAGCCGAGCTGGTCCATTCTGCTACGTTGCCTGACATATTGTACAGACCGTAGTCGTTGGGGAAGTAAGCATCTGCTTTTACCGTGTAAAGACCTCCATCCTCAGGATAATTTCCTCTACCGGGTTTGAAGTTTGCCAACAGACATCCTTTTGCATTTCTCACGTAAGGACCGCCCCATGGATATGGAGAAAGGTCGTGGCCTCCTCTCGCAGCATATTCCCATTCTGCTTCAGAAGGCAGACGGTAAATTTCTGTATTAACTTCAGCAGGATCCTTGTATTTGTCATACAATCTGGTTCTCCAATCGCAGAATGCAGTTGCCTGGTGCCAGTTTACGCCTACGACCGGATAGTCGTCAAAGGCAGGATGCCAGAAATAATTCCTCGTGAAAGGCTCGTTGTAGCTATATGAGAAGTCTCTGATCCAGCACATAGTGTCAGGATAGATCTCCACTTCTTCCTTTTTAATGTGGGCTTTGCGCTCAGTGCCGCGTACTGCAGCTCCTTGCCAGTCAAACCACTCGTACTTGTATTTGAGTTTTCTTGGGTCCATTTCCCTTTTACCGGAAAATGCCATATCTCCCTGGTAATACATTTCATCCAGGGTAGGATCTGTATAATCCAGCTCAATTTCCCAATCGATAGATTCGTTGCCATTGTCATCCTGGATGACATCACCCATGATGGTGTGAGCTATTGAATCTCTTACCCAGTATACAAACTGTCGGTATTCGTTGTTGGTAATTTCGGTATCATCCATGAAAAAGCCCTGCAAAGAGATGGATTTGGGCCTTTGGGTAAATGTCGAAAAGACATCCTGATCTCCCTGACCAATGTGTACCTGACCAGATGGAACATAAACCATACCGAATGGGTTTGGACTAGTCCACTTTGGTCTGTTTGCCACTCCTACGAGTTGGCCGGATTCCGTCGATCCGCAAGACGCAAGCAATAAGATCAAAGCAAAAAAGCTTAGCGCTGAAAAAAGAGTTTTTTTCATTTTTTCTACCTACAATTTTTAATTTATAAACCCCTTTATAAAATTCAAGGCGTAAAGATAATGCTCAAATTCTATTTTCAAAAAATATATTCTGAAAATGTAAAAATTTAGGAATACTTAGGATCTTTAGCAAATGTAACAACGCATATATAACTGCGGATATTGCCTAAAAATCCAAATAATATTACGCGGGCAATTTTGTTTTACCATTGGTATGAAGCACACTAAATATGATTAAATTTCATAAAGTGAAATTTTAACATTTTTGGCTCGCTCTCCAAATTTTCTACTCCAAAAACCTTGGATTGTAGATGATTTTTGGGGGTTTGCCCGTTGCCGGAAGATTGTAGAAGTTGATGCGCAGCATCAATTCGTGGCTTCCTTCGTGACTTCTCCTCAAAGAAGAGATCCCTGCATCATACTGGTAAAACACAGTGTACCTGCGATTGATTCTGTGTCCGGCACAGAAACCCAAAGCATCCCATGACGAAGAACTGTTTCCCCGCAGCATCACTCCTCCAAAAATGTTGCCATTTATGCGAGCGAGGGCATGAATTTCTGTCTGAAATTTATTTAAATCTGTTCTCACAACTACACTCGGTTGAAAATGAACATTTTGCGTTAATGGCAGAGAATACTGAAAAAATGCCATGGCATGGCTATTGAGTCCAAAACGGGTCAAATCCACCTCAACCGGATGCCTGGGAACGTCCATCACAGAAAGTCCGGTCTGAAACGATGCATTGCGGTAAAAGAGGGATGCCTCCCATAAAAATCCATTTCCGGTGTATTTACCCTCTCCCAAAATGGGGTCGTTGTGGTCAAAATTGCCATTTTCATAATTGCCCCCCGGTGTTCTAATAGCAGTGCCATCTATGCCCAACTGCAACAGCCCCACCCTGCCGCCAAGAGCCAGACTGCCACCGGCAACGTTAAAAACCCTGCTGGCAGATGCCTTCAAAGTCCTGAACTGCAAAACCCCATCTGAAGCACTCTGGAGGTCAAAGCCCACTCCCATGTTGTATAAATACAGTGGCAGGTGAAAGCCACCGTACAAAAACCGGGGACTGCCAGGCAGACTTACCCACTGGTTGCGCAAGTGAAGATGCACCGCAATGGATTGATCAAAGCCGGCATAGGCTGCGTGCTCGCGATAGGGATTGAGTGGGGTAAAGGAGGATTGATTCCATTGCTGAGCAAAAGACCGGCTTGGCAACAACATACAAAAACATGTTGTCACAAAAAGCAAAATCGCAAGCTTACGGCAATTGAGAAATTTCATGCTGGTGTATCCCCCATTTATCTGCACAAGATAAAGAGGAAAATTAAAATAGAAAGCGGCAGGTATAAAAATGCTGTTTAAGCGACCAAAACCCCATTTTAAAGGATTTATTTGAACAAATTTTATGTCAAAATTTGATGTCTTTGATATCATATCTGACTTTTTGTCGCAATCAATTAGGCCACTGGGACACAAAACGACATATAAATTGGCTTGGTACAAATATTGAGATGGGTATTCACTAACCCGAATAAAAAAATACAACATGGTAAACCATAGAGAAAATGCCGGCGAATTTTTACCCATGCTCAGCCTGGAGGATGAGGAAAAAAGCATGAACGAAGAATACGAAGATATTTTACCCCTCATAGCCCTCAAAAACACCGTATTGTTTCCCGGTGTGGTCATACCTATTACCATAGGGAGGGACAAGTCTTTGTCTGCCCTTAAAAAAGCAGATAAAGGCACAAAAAACATTGCCGTAGTAACCCAGCGGGATGCAGCTGTAGAAGAACCGGAGGCGGCCGACCTTTACAAAATTGGTGTTGTGGCCAGGTTGATGAAAGTACTCAAAATGCCGGATGGCAGCACAACGGCTATTCTGCAGGGCAGGAAAAAAATATTTGTAGAAGATTACACCAAGTATGACCCACACTTTGAGGTAAAAGCCTATTTTCTGGAAGAAGCCGTGCCGGAAGAAGACATGGAGTTTGACGCCATGCATTCTTCGATTGTAGAGATTTCACGACGCATCATCGAGTTGTCGCCCCAAATCCCCAACGAGGCAATGGTGATGCTACAAAACATAAAAAGCCCTGCCTACCTGTTTAATTTTATTGCTTCCAATCTCAATGTAAGTGCCACTGTAAAGCAGGAGTTGCTTGAAATTGGCAACCTCAAAGACAAAGGCAGCAAGATCCTGGAGCACCTCAATCAGGAATTGCAAATGCTGCAGATCAAAGACCAGATCGAAAGTAAAGTAAGGGTAGACATCGATAAACAACAACGCGATTACTACCTCAACCAGCAATTGCGCACCATCCAGGAAGAGTTGGGTGGCAATCCACAGGACATAGAACTCAATGAACTCGAAAAAAGAGCTGCAAGCAAGGAATGGCCCAAAGAAATAGCCACCCACTTTGCCAAAGAGGTTCAGAAAGCGAGAAGGATCAATCCGCAGATCGCGGAATATTCGGTGACCCTCAACTACCTGGAAACCTTGCTCGATTTGCCTTGGTCGGTATATACCAAAGACAACTTCAACCTGGCCAATGTGAAAAAGGTCTTAGATGAAGATCACTATGGCCTCGACGATATCAAAGACCGCATCATGGAGCACCTTGCCGTGCTTAAGTTACGCAAAGACATGAAAGCCCCTATCCTTTGCCTGGTGGGTCCTCCGGGTGTAGGTAAGACCAGCCTGGGAAGGTCGATCGCAAGGGCGTTGAAACGCAACTTTGTGCGCATGTCATTGGGAGGCCTGCACGATGAGAGTGAAATCAGGGGACACCGCAAAACGTACATTGGAGCTATGCCGGGTCGCATCATCAAAGCCCTGAAAAAGACCGGCAGCAGCAACCCCGTTTTTATCCTGGATGAAATCGATAAGCTTGGATCCGATCACCGGGGCGATCCTTCTTCTGCCCTGTTGGAAGCGCTGGATCCGGAGCAGAATTCTGGTTTTTACGACAACTACCTGGAAGTAGACTACGATTTGTCAAAGGTATTGTTTATTGCTACTGCCAATTCACTCAATTCCATCCAGCCTGCCCTTTTGGACAGAATGGAGATCATCGAAGTATCCGGTTACAGCACTGAAGAAAAAATAGAGATTGCCAAAAAACACCTGGTACCCAAGCAGAAAAAAGAAAACGGACTGGAGACCAAGGATGTTGTTTTGGAAGATGCCGTGCTGGAAAAAATCATTACCGATTATACCCGTGAATCCGGCGTGAGAAACCTGGAAAGGACCATCGGCAGTGTAATGCGTCACATAGCGGTGAAAAAGGCATCCAATGAAACTTACAACAAAAAGCCGGGTATAAGCGAGGTCGAAAAGATTTTGGGTCCCATCAAATTTATGGGTGAAAAATACAGTGTGGAATCTCTACCCGGTGTAGCTGTAGGTCTTGCCTGGACCAAAGTGGGTGGTGATATTCTATACATTGAGGCATCTACTTCCAAGGGGAAAGGCAAGCTGACCCTCACCGGCAATCTCGGTGATGTGATGAAAGAATCTGCCACTACCGCTTTGAGTTTCATCAAGGCCAATGCTGCCAAACTGGAGATCGACACCGAGGTGTTTGACAACACCGACATCCATATCCACATACCGGAAGGTGCCATTCCCAAAGATGGTCCCAGTGCCGGTATAACCATGCTTACTGCCATTGTAAGTGCCTTAAAGGGCAAGCCCGTGAAACCCCACCTTGCCATGACGGGTGAGATCACGCTGAGAGGCAAGGTACTGCCGGTAGGAGGCATCAAAGAAAAGATCCTGGCAGCTAAAAGGAGCGGCATGAAAGAAGTGATGTTGTGCCGTGAAAACCAGCGCCACGTGGAGCAGATCAATCCTGATTTTATCAAGGACGTTAATTTTATATACGTGGATACGATGTATACCGTTTTGGAACAGGCGTTAGATAGGTGATAGGGGCTAGGGGTTTCTCCTTCAGATAGACATGGTAATTAAAAAGAGAATTGGATCTTACTTTAAGGCACTACAAAACTGCGTTTTATAAAAACAAGCATAAAGAGCATTTAGTGGCATTAAGGAATAATATCCCCCATAAATCTTAATGTGTCCTCATGTCCTTAATGTTTCCAAAAAATCCTAATCTCGTTTATAGGGGCAATGTCTTTTTGAGGGGTTGTACTTCGGAGTGAATCCCATATATAGACTTTATTCATTGGGAAGAGCTGGGTCTTTTCTCTTTAAACATTAAGGGAATTTAGAGAATTAAGGGTTAAGTAAGCAATAAGGTATACAGTCTGAATTACCTTAATTTCCTTAATGTTTTAAAAATATCCCAATCTCGTTTATTTTGGAATAAAGTCATTGCGTCGGTCAATCCAATGAATCTAGCCATCAGCACAACAAGGCTCCATCTCCCTTTATATCTATTGTCTGGAAGGTTGCTTCTCCATCAAATTCACCCCCAGCAAGTCGCGGGTTTTGTAAAAGATCAGGGAAATAAAAAAGAGGGTCATGCCGGCGCCAAAGATGACGGAGGGTACGGTGCCCAGCAGTCGGGCTGCCACGCCGGATTCGAAGGCACCGAGTTCGTTGCTACAGCTGACAAAGATACCGTTGATGGCATTGACCCTGCCACGCATCTCATCGGGCGGTAAAATCTGGAGGATGGTCTGTCTGATCACTACACTTATGCTATCGAAGGCACCGGTGAGGAAGAGGGCAAAGACGCTGAGGTAAAAATGGGTGGATACGGCAAATACGAGGGTGGCGAGGCCAAAACCAAAGACGGCCATGATCATGTTTCTCCAGGCGTGACGGGTAGGCGGGAAATAGGCGGTACCAAACATAGTAAGTACGGCACCTACTCCGGGTGCGGCACGCAGGATGCCTAATCCCTCGGGGCCCACCATCAGGATGTCCTTGGCAAAGACCGGCAGGATGGCCACTACCCCACCAAACAAAACCGAAAACATATCGAGGGCAATGGCATAAATCATGATCTTTGAATTGATCACAAAATGATAGCCTTCTCTCAGGCGCTGCCATATGCTGCCAGTATTCACTGCCACCGCTTTGGATGCCGTTTTTATTTGGGTGGTGGATACAAAAGAAATGACAAACAAGGCGATCACCACCCACAAGGTATTTTCCATGCCCAGCCACGCGTATAAAAAGCCTGCAATGGCGGGACCGGTGATCATGCCTCCCTGCCAAAATTGAGAAGCCCAGCTGGCCGCGTTGGAATAGTGTTTTTGATCCACCAAAAATGCCTTGATCGAAGACCATGCAGGCCCCATAAAACCCCTGGCCACTCCGATACAGAATACGGCTCCATATATGACATAAGCCACCTGATCACTGCCTTTGAAATGATGAAGCCCCGCCATCAGCAACAACGAAATGACGATCATGCCTCCGATGCAAATCCTGGCTATTTTTCTTTTGTCAAACAAATCGGCTACATGGCCACCAAAAAGAGCGAGCATCAGGTACGGTATGGCCTCAAATAAGCCAATCAAGCCCAATGTCAAGGGATCGCCGGTGATGTCATATAAATAATACCCCAATACCACTTCCTGGATCAGTACCGCTACGGTGTACGAAAACTGGGTACCGAGAAAGTACCGGAAGTCTGGGTATCGCAGGGCTGCGTAGGCGTCTTTTGCTGATTTCATTGGGGGGTAAAGATAGGTGATTTCCGGGTATCCGGCAACGGCCATCAGCTAACCGGAAACCGCTATCCAGGATCAGAACACCTTTACCGTTTTATTGGCACAAGGACAGGCATCTGGGCGTTATGTTGATATGGTGTCCCTATAACAGAAATCGTAAAATACTGAGACGCTGCATCATGTTATAAAAAAATCATAATCTCGTTTTTGCAAATAGATTTTGAAGTCTACTATTCCAAGGTTAATCCCATATATAGACTTTAATCGTTTATATAAGATGGGTGATTTTATTCTCAACATTAAGAGAATTTAGGAAATTAAGATTTGAATTTTTCTTTTAAAACTTAATGTGCCTTCATGTTTCTTAATGTTTCAAAAATGATCCCAATCTCGTTTATTGGTGTAATGTCTTTTTGAGGGGTCATACTTCAGTGTGAATCCCATATATAGACTTTATTCATTAGAAAGAGTTGGCAATTTTTCTTTAAATGCTTCATTAAGCTGCGCTTTTTCAGCACAGGCATTAAGAGCATTTAGTGGAATTAAGCTTTAATATCCTCCATAAATCTTAATGTGTCTTCATGTCCTTAATGTTTCCAAAATATCCCAATCACATTTATTGAAATGAGATTTAGGTATAAAAAGAACATTGAACGGGATAACAAAACGTGAACGTAGAGTTACATTTGCAGAATGTCAATCTAGCATATTGTCAAATTGGTAATTTAAACAATCCTATCCCTCCGCGATCTCAGTTTCCACAACCTTCACAAAGGCTTCAAGCGTCATAGAACCCAAATCACCCTTTCCTTGTCTTCTGACAGAGATGGTATTTTGTTCTACTTCTTTGTCGCCGATGACGAGCATGTAAGGGATGCGTTTCAATTCTGTATCGCGAATTTTTTTGCCGATCGATTCATTTCTTTCATCCACCAATCCTCTGATATCGTAACGAGCCAGTTCAGTTTGAATGCCTTTGGCGTAGTCATTGAATCTTTCGGAAACGGGGAGGATCATGTATTGATCAGGAGTGAGCCAGAGAGGAAATTTACCGGCCGTGTGTTCGATGAGAATGGAAATGAAACGTTCCATAGACCCGAATGGGGCACGGTGAATCATTACAGGGCGGTGCGCCTTATTATCAGACCCGATATACTCCAGCTGGAATCGCTCAGGAAGGTTATAGTCTACCTGGATGGTACCCAGCTGCCATGAGCGGCCAAGAGCATCCTTGATCATAAAATCAAGTTTGGGACCATAGAAGGCCGCTTCACCGTAAGCAGTGGTGGTGACAAGGTCTACCTCCTGGGTAGCTGAAATGATGGCATGTTCTGCTGCATTCCAGTTTTCATCGCTGCCTATGTACTTATCAGGTGTATTGGGATCTCTGAGAGAAATTTGTGCTGTAAAGTTATCAAAGCCCATCTTTTTAATCACTTTGGTGGTGAGCTCCAAAACATTTAGGAATTCTCCCTTTACCTGATCCTGGGTACAAAAGATGTGGGCGTCGTCCTGGGTAAAGCCACGTACGCGACTCAATCCATGCAATTCACCGGTTTGTTCGTAGCGGTAAACGGTACCGAATTCTCCGATGCGCAGTGGAAGTTCTTTATACGATCTTGGCTTGTGTCCAAAGATTTCACAGTGGTGAGGGCAATTCATGGGTTTGAGCAAAAATTCTTCTCCTTCCCTTGGTGTTTTGATGGGTTGGAAGCT
Source organism: uncultured Saprospiraceae bacterium (assembly GCA_937973565.1). Taxonomy (GTDB): domain Bacteria; phylum Bacteroidota; class Bacteroidia; order Chitinophagales; family Saprospiraceae; genus JADKBO01. The sequence goes on from CALJKQ010000110.1 coordinate 39,160, forward strand.
GTCGGCACCGTATTTGGCATAGTGACCTGAGGTTTCGTACAAGACCTTATGACCTATATGTGGGGTTACCACCATTTGGTAGCCACTCTTTTCCTGCTCGGCCCTCAAAAAGTTTTGAAGTCTTTCTCGAAGTTGGGTTCCTTTGGGCAACCACATGGGTAGTCCGGATCCTACTTTGTCTGAAAACATAAACAATTCCAGTTCTGCTCCCAACTTGCGGTGGTCGCGTTTTTTGGCTTCTTCCAGTAATTCCAGGTATTCGGTAAGTTCCTTTTGTTTGGGGAAGGTTACCGCGTAAATGCGGGTCATCATCTTCCTCTTTTCATCGCCTCTCCAGTAAGCACCGGCAAAATTCATGATCTTGGCCGCTTTAATGGAAGAAGTATCGTAGATGTGAGGACCCTTACAAAGATCCACAAAGTTGCCTTGCTGGTAAAAAGTAATCGTACCGTCCTGCAATTCATTGATGAGTTCTATCTTGTATTCATCGCCTTTTCCGGTAAAATATTCCATCGCCTCCGCCTTGGAAACATTTCTGCGTTGGTAAACACTCTTGTTTCGAGCCAGTTCTAGCATTTTTTCCTCAATTTTGGGCATATCGGCCGGTGTAAGGGTAACATCTCCCGTATCCACATCGTAATAAAAGCCGGTTTCAATGGCAGGACCTATGCCAAACTTGGTTCCGGGATACAAAGCCTCCAATGCTTCAGCCAATAAGTGGGCTGAACTGTGCCAGAAGGTCTGCTTGCCTTCTTTGTCGTTCCACGTAAACAATTTTACGGTTGCATCGGTCGTAATAGGTCTCCCAGCATCATAGGTTTCGCCGTTTACACTGGCACTCAATACATTTCTGGCCAGCCCTTCACTTATCGACAAGGCTATGTCCATGGGCGTTACCCCAGCTTCGTATTGTCTTATACTGCCATCCGGCAATGTAATCTGAATCATGGATGATTTCGGAATTAATGAGCTGCAAAAGTACCCCATTTTTGCCGAAATTTGAAATTTATTGTCCGGTTACGGGGCATCGGGTGTCGGAGCATCGGAGCATCGGAGCATCGGGCAACGGAGCATCGGGTGTCGGAGCAACGGAGCATCGGAGCATCGGGTGTCGGAGCAACGGAGCATCGGGCAACGGAGCATCGGGTGTCGGAGCATCGGGTGTCGGAGCATCGGAGCATCGGGTGTCGGAGCATCGGAGCATCGGGCAACGGAGCATCGGGTGTCGGAGCATCGGGTGTCGGAGCATCG
>CALJKQ010000111.1 GCA_937973565.1 uncultured Saprospiraceae bacterium
TAAATTTAAGTGTAAATAATGTATCAGGATCTACTTATACCTGGACGGCAAGTTCACCGGATGCCGGTTTGGTAACCAGCAATACCAATATAACTACTATGACACCTACATCAGCAGGCTTGTATATAGTAAGCGTTACACAAACAGTAAATGGTTGTCCATCTGCACCGGTAAGTTTGGGTGTAACAGCCAATATTACCCCTGCCACGCCGGCAGATGTGAGTTGGTCTGACCCAAGTACGTGTCAAGGTACCGATGGTTCCATAACGATAGGTGGCTATACAGCTAGTACCCTATACAATGTCCAATTTACAAGAAATGGTGTTCCGGTTAGCAGAACCATTACTTCTAATGCATCAGGAGATATCAGCATCACCGGATTATCTGCAGGAAGCTATGCGAATATAGTAATCGCATTTGGTTCTTGTACTTCAGGCGCATACGTAGGTCCTATTGACTTAAATAATCCAAATGCACCGGCACCTCCATCTGATATCGCAGCAACAGAAGTAGATATTTGTCAGGATGCTACTACTACCATTTCAGTTACCAATAATCCTGGGGCAACCTATGTATGGTCGAGTTCAGATCCATCTGTATTAATTTTGGATGCACCCAGTACCAGCAATTCTGCTGTTTTCAGAGGTGTATCTGAAGGCACAGCTGTTGTAAGTGTTTCTCAAAATGTAGGAGGCTGTATTTCAATTCCGGCTACCATAGAAATCAATGTAGCTCCGAGAGCACCAACTCCTTCCAACATCACAGGACAGAATCCAAGTGTTTGTGAAGGTACTGACGGAGCGTTAAACATCGCTGGCTTACCAGTAAATTCCAATTTCTTATTGGCATATAAGAGAAATGGCGTTGACAATTCAGTGAACATTGTTACCAACGGTTCCGGTGTTGCGGTTGTTGGCGGCCTCAATGCAGGTAGCTATACCAATTTCCAACTGACCAACGAATTTAATTGTGTGTCAGGAGTATTTGCAGGTCCTGTAACACTTTCAGATCCTGCAACCTCTCTGCCTACCAATCTTACTGCAGGACCCAATCCTGCTTGTTTGGGAAGCATCGTTAATTTAAGCCTTAATAATGTTGCCGGAGCAAGTTACAACTGGTCAGCATCTTCGGAAAATGCCGGACTTGTTGGCAGTAGTTCCAACATCACTACTATGAATCCGACATCTGCCGGTACTTATACCATCAGTGTCACTCAAACAGTTGCCGGATGTACTTCACCTCCTGCCTCCGTAGTAGTAGTGGTAAGAAATGATTGTTACAATCCTGACTTTGGGGTAACCTATGCCAATGTTCAATTGGATGGTGATTTGAGTACCAACGATGCAGGTGCCAATGGGGCAAGTTATGGAGTATTTACCGCATTACCAGGTAATCCTTCAGGATGTACTCCTACTGTAGCTTCCAACGGAACCTATAGTTTTACATGTGCTACTTTGGGAGAATATTACTTTACTGTGACTGTGTGTAAAAACAGCGAATGTGTGCCTGTTCCACTTACCATCACCGTGCTCGAAGAAGAATCTTCCAATAATCCTCCGGTTGCACATCCTGACTATGCATATACAAAAGTCAACACCAATGTGACCATTAATATTATTGCGAATGACAAGTGTCAGAGCTTGCCGAATTGCAATTTAGGATCACCTACTATGGTTATGGGTCCATTGCACGGCAACTATAGTTTTGGAAGTGGAGTATATACACCATCCACTGGTTTCAGTGGCAGAGATTCATTCCTGTATCGCGTATGTCAAACACCGGCAACACCGGTAAGTTGTGATGAAGAATGGGTTTACATTACCGTATTCCCTGCCAATGCATCCAACTTCACAAATGCGATGGATGATTACGCACAAACCAATTTGAATCAAACCCTTACCGTAGGAGCTGCCGCAGGCGTAAAAGCCAATGACTTTGATATTGAAGGCAATGCTACGACAGTTGGAGGCTTTACAAAGACAGTAAGTGGAAAAGGAACATTGACCATGGCTGCTGATGGAAGTTATAACTTTGTACCACAAACAGATTATGTAGGTCCGGTTGACTTCGCTTACCAGCTTTGCGACAATGGCAATCCATCTGCGTGTGATAGTGCTACCCTCCACATTTTGGTGATGGCAAGTTTGCCTACCGGTAGCATCGGTAACTTTGTATGGGCTGATGTTAATGGTAACGGAGTTCAGAATCCGGGTGAGGCGGGGATCGCCAATATAAAAGTTTGGTTGTATACTGAAAATGATGTATTGACAGCTACAACGATAACAAATGCTTCCGGCTTTTATCAATTTGATAATGTTTTGCCGGATAACTATTACGTGAAATTTGACTTCCCGGTTGGATATGAATTGTCTCCGGCCTTTGCAGGTACCGTTTCTACTGATAGTGATGTGACAGGATTCAATGGCTTTGGAACTACCAATACTTTTACAGTTAATCCGGGTGAATTCAATATGGATATTGATGCCGGTTTCTACATCTGTTCTAAGATTGGAAATATAGTTTTTTACGATGTCAATAAGAATGACAAGTGGGAACCTACTGAAAACGGTATCAACGGCATCAGGGTAGAATTGTACAGATTGGTGAATGGAAGCTTTTTATTCTATGATTACAGAATCACAGGCCATAAACCCAATACACCATCTGATGATGGTTGGTATGAATTCTGTGCTCCTCCGGGAACCTATTATATAAAAGTGATTTTGCCACCGAATGGCTTGGTTCCTGCCAAACCGTTTATTGGCGGAAATCCATTCAGGGATAGTGACATCACAGGAGCCAACGGACCGGTAACTACCAACAGTTTTACGGTTAACGCCGGACAGAACAAGCTGGACATAGGAGCAGGATTTTATCCGCAAGCCATTGCCGGTAATCTGGTTTGGATGGATTCCAACCTTAACGGTCTGCAAGACAATGGTGAGCCAAAAGTCAGTGGCGTTATCGTTCAGGCTTTCGAAGCAGGTACCAATATGTTATACGGCCAGGCGGTTACCGATGCAGACGGAATCTACAAGTTGGGCATGTTGCCTAAAACAGACTTGTACTACAAGTTTACACCACCTTCAGGCCTGAATCCAACATATGCCAACATGGGTGCCGACAACATAAACAGTGATGTTGACCATACCAATGGTTTGAATACAACAAGGGTATTCAGCATGCAATCCGGTGTATACAATGAAAACATTGACCTTGGATTGGCTTTTGGCGTGCTTCCGGTAACCTGGGTTAATGTAAATGCAACCAAAGTAAAAGAGGGTCACAAAATCAGTTGGGAAACCAGCAATGAAGTAAACCTTGCTTACTATGAAGTACAAGTGTATAGCAATGAAGACAAGGCCTTTGTAACCATCTCAGACAGGATTTATCCTGTCGACAACACAAGGCCTGTTAAGAGCTATTTCTTTGTCAATAAAGATGCAGATTTCAATGGTTGGTACCACTATAGAGTAAGGCAGGTTGACTTTGATGGCAGCCAAAGCTATAGTGACAAAGTGTCAGTTCTGAATGAGTCAGAGACCAGATTTAATGTATATCCAAACCCAACAGTTTCTACTGTTGAAGTGGCTATTGAGGTTGAAGAATCGTCAGATGTGAAAATATCTGTATATAATATTAAGGGTGACAGGGTTGCTGAATTGTCATATAATGGACAGTTTGAAAAAGGCAGTCACATCCTCCCATTTGATTTAGCGCAGTTACCCGCCGGGGCTTACACATTTAATGTAGTAATTAACGGAAGCGTGAAAAATAGTATTGTGGTAAAGGAATAATAGACCTTGTAAATAATTGCTCAGCCACAGAGGACCCCTGTCCGAGTGGCTGAGCAATCCATCATAAAAAACCGATTTTTTAATAGACTGAGAATCCGATGATTAGGAGCCTAACCTACAAAGCCGTGTGCTTAGCAATTGTAATGTTTGCAATTGTTAGAGGGCAAGCACAAGGTGTAACCGGTGTGAAATATCAAATGCGATATGACACCACTACCTGCCTTTTTGATTGTTATATCATTATAACACAAGGGTCTGCTACGACTGCAGCTCAACGGGCACAATTCAATGCTCAATACTCCATTGTGGTACCTGCAGGAAGCACCATTGAGGTGGATACTTCTTACATGCCTTTAATAGGAAATCAAACCTATACCGGTACCATACCGATGACATGGGCCTTGACCAATCACGTATATGCCCCATGTGATCAACCCCAAAATGATTTTCACAGCATCATTCCGGTTCTCTCACCAGCCAGTTTTTACAACGATCTGGCAACCGGAGATACCATCCGGTTATTTAGCTTAAAAGTAAGTCCTGTGCCACAATGTGCCAGCGACATTCGCATTTTTAAAAATGGAATAGATCCTTCATCATCGGCTATTTGTTTCAATGGTGCTGATTTTTCATGTGGTTTTACCATTGGCGGTCCTTCTCAGGATTACCAGGGAAATCTACCTCAGGTATTTCCACCGAAACCCTCTTTGGCTGCGGAAATCGGCTGTGGTTCCGGTGTTCACATTGACCTTACGGCAACATCATCAATGTGCCAGCAACCTTTGGTTTATCAATGGTCCGGACCCTCTACCAATACCTCTAATGAAGACATAAACATAAGCAGCAACAGTGCAGCTTATCATGGCAACTATACGGTTACTGTAACCGATGCCTTTGGATGTAGCAATACCGCAACATTTTACGGCGAAAACCACCCCAATGGGGGTACAGATAAAACTACCTGTGCCGGTGGAAGCGTTGTTTTAAATGGGGTCAGCCCCAACAATGGGGTTTGGCAACAGGATACCAACAATGGTTTTGGTGCCACGCTATCGTCTACTTCAGGCGGAAATGCCACGGCCACTTTCAATGCAAGTGCCAGTGGTGATTATTTTTTTATATATAAGTCTATCAGCTGTGATGACACGATTAAAGTGAGTGTAACCACACAAGAAGCAGGTCCCATTCCTGATTATGACGAGTGTTATGTTGATGCAGTGGTTCAACTGGCCGCAGAAGGCAGCGGAACATGGAGCATAGGCTCTGGTAGTGCAGGCACCGCCACCATTTCCAATGTCAACGATCCCAATGCAACAGTATCAGGATTTTCAGCAGCAGGGAATTATATACTTAAGTGGACCAACGGATCATGTGCTGACCAGGTACTAGTGACCGTTGGAGATGTATGCGCATGTACCATCGCAGACAATATTATCGATGACCCGGGAACTACTACTTTTTGCGGAAGTGTAGATGGAATTCTGATTACAGGAAGTACACCAAGTCCAGCCGGAGGTGTTTATACCTGGGAATACAGCGCAGACGGATTTACGTTTTCTATTGCCCCGGGAAATTTCAGTACAAGAAATTATACAACCGGAACCTTGACAGAAGGTACTTATTATTTCAGAAGAAAATATGAAACCACTTCCGGAATAATATGTGAAGACTTCAGCAATGCAGTAGTAATCACGGTTACCGGTAAACCTGCTGCTCCGGCATTAGCCAGCAATAGCCCGATCTGTGTAGGCGAAGATTTGGAAATTACTTCCGAATTTGTAGGTGGTGCATTTTACAATTGGACAGGCCCTTTTGGCGGGTCAACCGATATGAATGTATACCTCAACGATGTAGATATGAGCAATGCAGGTACTTATACATTGGTTATCGATGTGAACGGATGTCAGAGTGACCCTGCCAACATAAACATAACCATTAAACCTAAACCGCAATTACCGGATATTACATCCAACGCACCCCTTTGTGCAGGAGATACTTTGTTTCTTTCAACCTCAGTAGTTGCCGGTGGAACGTATTCATGGTTTGGTCCGGCATTTAGTCCTTTCTCTTCTACAAGAGATCCTTTTGTAGCCAATGCCACATCGGCCATTCAGGGAACCTATTTCCTTACGGTTGAAAAAGATGGATGTATCAGTGAGCCCAATAGTGTAGAAGTGTTGGTTAAGAATATACCCGCATTGCCTCAGTTTTTCACCAATGCACCTGTCTGTCAGGGCGATACGTTGAGACTGACTGCGCAGGATGTACCCGGAGCCAGTTATATTTGGACAGGTCCAATACCCATTCCAAGTGTAAAAGAACCTGTATTAAGCCCCGTAACCAGTGCTTTTGCTGGAAGATACCAATTGAAGTTAACTTTGGATGGTTGTGAAAGTGATACATTTGGACTGAATGTTCAATTGAAAGCAAAACCTGCTACACCGGTAATCAGTGTAAATTCTCCGATTTGTGAAGGCGACAGTTTAAAATTCATCTCGGATTTACATACCGGTGTTACCTATGTTTGGTCAACATCGGCGACCAACACATTTACCAGCAGCGAACAATACCCATTTCGTATCAATGCTACTCCAAACATGAGTGGCAAATATCTGCTTAGATTATTGGCAGATGGATGTTATGGTGATACGGCTTCAGTAACAGCTTTGGTAAAGCCCAAGCCGGCTATACCATCCATCACTTACAATGGTCCTGTATGTGAAGGAGACAGTTTATTGTTCAGCGCTACCGCTGCAGACCCCAACATAATAATTGTATGGGAGGGAGTGAGCAGTCTGGACTCCATAAGAAAACCATTTATTGAAAATTCTACCGTGACAATGTCAGGTGTTTACAAAGCCAAATCACTGCTCAATGGTTGCGAAAGTGCTTTTGATAGCCTTAATGTATTGGTGAAACCCAATCCTGTAACACCTCCGATGGACTTTAATGGCCCATTGTGTGCAGAAGATAATTTGCAACTGATGGCTGATACGCTGGCGAATGCAAGTTACGTATGGACAGGACCCGGCGGATTCACACAAAATATTCAAAATCCTGTAAGAAACAATGCCAACACTTCAATGTCAGGTACCTACTACCTTCAGGTAACAGTCAACGGGTGTAAGAGTGAAAAAGATTCGATAAATGTGACCATTAAGCCAAGGCCGGTAACCCCGATTCAGGCTTCCAACTCTCCGGTATGTGAAGAACAGGATATCAATCTTACAGCAGGACTATTGGCAAATGCTACCTATGTATGGAGTGGCCCCAATGGCTTTTCAAGCAATTTGCAGAATCCGGTAATTGCCAACTCAGCGTTGACAGATGCAGGAAATTATATATTGAAAGTTATTGTTGATGGTTGCGAAAGCCATGCTGATACTCTATCCGTAATTGTCAAAGACAAACCCAACACACCGGATATAACATCCAATACACCTTTGTGTGCTGTAGATGACAATCTGCAGTTGAATACTACTGCAACGGGTGTCACATACAGTTGGTATGGTCCTGATGGCTTTACCAGTAATGTTCAGAATCCTGTTATTAATAATGCCACCGTTGCAAAATCAGGAGACTACCATTTATATGTAGAAGCCAACGGTTGTAAGAGTGATACAGCGGCCCATGCTGTGGTTGTTAAGGCCAAGCCGGCTTTGCCCAATCTTTTGAGCAATAGCCCTGTGTGCGAAGACGACGAAATTCAACTGAGCATCATTCCCGTACCAGGCGCTACTTACGCATGGACCGGTCCAAATGGATTTTCATCTACATTGGCTGATCCAAAGATTGCTTCAGCCAATCTTTCCGATGCAGGTGTGTATAAAGCTAAAATAACCGTCAATGGTTGTACCAGTGACGAAGCACAGATCAATGTTACCGTGAATGACAGACCGAACGCACCGGCTATCAATACCAATGGCCCTGTATGTGAAGGAGACCTCCTTACATTGTCTACCCCGCTTGTTCCGGGTGCGACCTATACATGGACAACTCCTTCATCTAATGTAATTAACGCGTCTTCAATTTCTATAACAGATGCCCAATTGCAGGATGGTGGAGAATACAAACTTGTAATCAGCACAACAGGCTGTGCAAGTGGAGAAACAAAATTAACAGTTGATGTTAAAGATAAGCCCAATACACCTCTGATCACTTCTGATTCACCGGTTTGTGAAGGCCAGCCGGTAAATTTCACCATCACCAATCCAATTCCAGGAAACTACACCTGGATGGACAACAACAATTTGCCATTCAGTACATCAGACAACCCGGTGATTGCTTCTGCAACACCTGCTAATAGTGGAAATTACCGTGTAAAAGTTGAACTCAATGGTTGTGAAAGTGACTGGGGAAATACTTCTATTTTAGTAAAAGCTACACCCAATACTCCCGCATTGAGCTACAACGGCCCGGTGTGTGAAGGTGATGATGTTGTTTTATCTGCTCCTTCCAATGTTTCCTGGGTTTATGTATGGACCAATGAAAATGGAGATGTAATTGGAAACGATGCCACAGCCCTGCTTACGAATGCCATTCCTTCTCAAAGCGGTGTATATACATTAAGAGTAGAAGAGGCAGGTTGTCCGGCAGCACCAGCTCAAATTGCGGTGGTGGTAAATGCCAAACCAAACGCACCTGCTATTGTAAACAATGGACCGGTATGTGAGGGGGAAATACTTCAGTTTGAAGGAGAAATCGTTCCGGGAGCAAATTATATCTGGACCGATAATAGCGGTAATGTATTGGGCAATAATCCTGTATACAGTATAAGCGATGCTAATCCGATGCATTCCGGTATTTATTACCTTGAAATACAAGTAAACAACTGTTTTAGTGATAAGAGCAGCAGCAATGCGCAAGTGTATGCAAAACCAGGTTTGCCCAATATACAAAGTAATTCACCCTTATGTGAAGGTGCAACATTGAGTTTGTCTACCGACGATGTACCGGGCGCAAGCTATACCTGGCTGGATGCAACATCTTCTATTGTCTCCAGTCTATCGTCCTTCACCATTGATGGAGTTTTGCCATCTATGGCAGGAAACTTTAGCCTGACCATTTCTGTCAACGGATGTAGCAGTGATATTGCCATTGAAAACATCATTGTCTTTGGAAAGACTCCTGATCCTGTAATCAGCGGAGACGCAGAATTGTGTGAAGGAGAGGATTTAATATTAAGTACTCCTGAATTAACCGGTGCCAGTTATGAGTGGAAGAATCCATTTGGTGCCACCATAAGCAATACTTATGAATTGAAAGTGGACGACATACAACTGACTGCTGCCGGCAGGTATACAGTCGTGCAGGTCATCGATGGTTGTCCAAGTGATGAAAAATTTGTGGACATCGTCGTTAATCCTATTCCGAATACACCTTCTATCATTAGCAATTCACCTGTTTGTGAGGGTGATGTAATATTATTATCTGTAGACAACACGGCTGCCTATTCATTGTCCTGGACAGGTCCTGTAAATAATAACCTTGGTAATGGCAATGATGTGAACATCAATGGTGCTGTTTTGGCAGATGCCGGAAAATATTCGGTTCAGGCATCAGCAAAAGGATGTCTGAGTGCAGTAGCAGAGACTGATGTAATAATAAATAAAAAACCCGCTCTGCCATTAATCAATACCAATGCTCCGGTATGTGAAGGAGAGACCATTGTATTGGAGACTTCAGCTGTGGCCAATGCTTCTTATATATGGACCAATCCGCAAGGAAGTGTATTGGCAAGCCAAATCCAGCACAACCTTGTTACTTCAACACAGTTAATGGAGGGTACCTATACGCTTTCAGTGGTTGTTGATGGCTGCGAGTCTCAGCAAGCATCTGTCTTTGTAGAAGTGAAACCAGTTCCTCAACAACCAGCTGTAGTAAACAATGGTCCGGTATGCGAGGGTGAGGATTTGCTCTTTACTACTGATTTGGTATCAGGTGCACTTTACAGCTGGACCAATGCATTGGGTTCAGAGCTTTCAGTTACCAATGGCCTTACTTTAGCCAATGCTACTTTGACAGAGGCAGGCAATTACCAACTAGTGGTAACTGTAGACGGTTGTAGTAGTTTACCAGCGGTATCAACGGCCATTGTAAAACCAATTCCATCAGTGCCGGTATTATCTTCCAACGCACCCGTTTGTGAAGGTGATGTGTTGTCGTTAAATATTACCAACGTTGTATCCGGTGCTCAGTATTCATGGATTCATGCTGATGGTGTGAAAACCCAAACTGGCGCAAGCTGGGATATCAGCAATGCCTCATTAAGTGATGGAGGTATATACAAAGCTTCGGCATCCCTTGATGGTTGTACCAGCGCTATAGTTGACTTATTGGTTGAAGTGAAAGACAGACCTACTGTTGACAATATCAGTGACAATACTCCATTGTGTGAAGGAGGCGATCTTGAATTACAAGTGACGGGTACGCCAGGTGCAACGTTTGTTTGGTACAACAATAGTGTTCAGATTGGAACCGGATCTACCCTGACAATGAATGATGCCACTGTAGCCAACTCCGGTACCTACGAAGTGGAGGCCATCCTCAATGGATGCATCAGTAACAGAGAACAGATTGTTACGAACATTACACCTAAGCCGGCTATTCCGGCTATATCCAACTCATCTCCCATTTGTGAAGGTGAAATAGCAGTATTCAGCACCCCTGTGGTAAGTGGTGCTTCTTATTCATGGTACAATGCTGCCAATTTGTTGGTATCAACAGGCAGCACCTATACCATACCATCAGCCAATTTGACTGATGCAGGAAATTACACGCTGAAATTGACCGTAAATGGTTGTGAAAGTGATTTAGCAACCACTAACCTGGCAGTTAAACCACTTCCCATGCTACCGGTCATTCAATCCAACAGTCCTGTTTGCGAAGGCGAAATGCTTACCCTGCAAACTACACAGGAAGCAGGTGTACTTTATTCCTGGGTGAAAGCAGGGATAAATTTGGCATCAGGAATTGATTTGACTATAAACAATGCTCAGATCAGTGACGCAGGAGTGTACGAACTCACCGCGGATTTGAATGGTTGTACACAAGGACCAGCCAATCTTGCTGTAATTGTTAAGGACAAACCTGCCACTCCCATTTTGATCAACAATGGACCTCTTTGTACCGGTGATCAGGGTGTGCTTTCTACCCAAACAATTGCAGATCAGTATTTCTGGACCGGGGTCAACGGATTTACGGGAAATACAGCTCAGGTAACGATTAACAATACAAGCTCAGCGGATGCAGGTTTGTATGAATTGTATGTTGTTGTTGATGGATGTACCAGTGATGTAGCTGCTACCTCTCTCGAAGTTAATCAAAAACCTGTGTTGCCGATTTTGGTAAACAACTCTCCCCTTTGTTCGGGTGAAGAACTCATCCTGAATGGATCACAATACATAGGTGGTATCTATACCTGGTATGACCCTTCAGGAAATATTATTGGAGGTGGACAAGATGTAAGCATACAGAATATCCAAACCGCTCAATCCGGTAATTATAGCCTGGAAGTAGTAGTAGATGGCTGTAAGAGCGATCGGGCAACAACCAACGTTACCGTTAAACAAAGTCCAGCCGCACCTGTTGCCAATTCCAACAGTCCTGTCTGCAAAGGTGAAGATATTCATCTTACAACCAATACCCTAAACAATGCTTTGTATCAATGGACAGGACCTGCCTTGTTTACTTCAAACAACCAGAATGCAGATATTTTCAATGCACAGGATGTAAATGCTGGTATTTATTCATTAACGGTTGTTGTTGACGGATGTACTTCAACACCTTCTTCCGTTGAAGTGAGGATAGAAAATTGCGCATGTCCTATTGATGGCAATAATGTTCAGCAGCCCGCTGCCACTTATTATTGTGGTAACTCTGGTGCTTTGATTTTGACTGGAAGTATACCTACACCGGCAGGTGGTAGTTTCCGCTGGGAGTATAGTACAGATGGCACTGCATTTACAACGGCCACAGGAATATCCGATCAAAGAGATTACCAAACCAGTGATCTTACTACAGGGAAACATTACTTCAGAAGAGTATATTATACCACTACAGGAATTGTTTGTGAAGAAAGCAGCAATGTCCTGGTAATTGAAGTAAGGGAAAAACCAGTCTTAGGCGTACCATCGAACAATGGTCCACTTTGTGAGGGGGAAGATTTGCAATTGCAGGTGAACTTTATTACCGGTGCTACTTATGCATGGACCGGACCCAATGGTTTTGTTTCAGGTTTACAGAAACCTGTATTGAATGGCGTTTTAGTATCGCAAACTGGAAAATATTCTGTGGCAATTGATGTGGATGGATGTCTTTCTGATGTTCAAAATACAGATGTAATTATCAAGGCCAAACCGGCACAACCACAAATTTCGAATAATAGCCCTGTTTGTGAAGGAGCAGATATCAATATCTCAGTGAGTCCGATTGTTGGTGCAAGCTATGAATGGACGGGTCCTTCAGGATTGATACCAGGTAATGATCAAATAGTCATTGCATCAGCCACCCAGGCGCAGGCAGGCGTTTACTCAAACAGAATCAATGTAAATGGCTGTTTCAGTGATTTGGTTAGCACAACAGTGGTCGTTATCAAAAAAGCTGCCGCTCCGGTAATAACATCCAATGCTCCTCTCTGTGAAGGTGAAGATCTTATTTTATCCACCGCAACTCAAAGTAATGGTAGTTATCAATGGACAGGACCTCTGGTAATAACAGATAACAGCAATCAGGTTCAATTGAATAATGTTGACCTCAGTGCAGCTGGGAAATATCGATTGATTGTTGTCGTTAATGGTTGCAGCAGCTTAGCCGGTGAAATAGATGTCACTGTCAAGTCAAAACCTGCCACACCGCAATTGACGAGCAACAGTCCTGTTTGTATCAGTGAAAGCATCCAGCTTTCAGCCAATGCTGCCATTGGAGCCAATTACGATTGGAATGGTCCTTTGTCTTTTTCTTCCAATGTAGCAAGCCCAGTAATAAACAATGTTACGATAGGCCATACAGGCATATATACCCTGGTAGTTGAATTGAATGGTTGCGAAAGTGAAACAGCGCAGATCCAGGTTGTAGTCAACGACTGTGGATGTCCGATTGATAATAATACGGTTTCTCAGCCAGCTATAACAGCATTCTGTGGAGAAAGTGATGACATCCTGTTAATCGGATCAACACCCATTCCAGCCGGAGGAACTTTCTTGTGGGAGTACAGCTTGGACGGAAGCAATTTTATAGATGCCGTTTTGACCAACAATGCCAAAGATTATACTACCGGCAAATTGGCTGAAGGAACGCATTATTTCAGGAGGAAATATTTTACAACTTCGGGTTATATCTGTGAAAAACTTTCAGAAGTAGTTGTCATAGAAGTTAAATCCAGGCCGATACTTCCTCTTATCAACAATAATAGTCCGGCATGTGAGGGTACAACCATAGTCCTTCAAACTACTGCCGTATCGGGTGCGAGTTATCAATGGTTGGCTCCAGATGGAACAGTTGTTGGCACGGGCACCAGCTACAGCATCGCGAATGCAGATGCATCTGCAGAAGGAAGTTACGAGTTGCAGATTGAAGTGAATGGATGTAAGAGTGAAAAATCCAGTACCCTGGTAGATATTAAACCTATTCCGGTTATCTCAGAAGTTAAAAATGATAGCCCTGTTTGTGAAGGCCAGGACATACAAATTAATGCTGTGGCTACTGCCGGGGTTACTTTCCAATGGACAGGTCCACTTGGATTTGTATCTGCTTCAAACAATCCAAAGCTCAGTCAGGTATCAAAAAGCATGGAAGGCAATTATGTACTTACGGTAAGTCTTGATGGATGTACAAGTGCACCAGTGGGTACCCTCGTCAATGTAAAATCAACACCTGCTAAACCAACCATTAGCAGCAATTCTCCGGTTTGTGAAGGAGATGCTATAAATTTATTTACCGATGCTGTATCCAATGGCGCCTATGCATGGAAAGGCCCTGACGGCTTTAATTCGGCGGATCAAAATCCTGTAATTGCCGGTGCAACACCGGCAATGGGTGGAATCTATATTCTCAACGTTGAGGTGGATGGTTGTCAGAGTCAGCCGGCACAGATGGAGGTAAGGGTTGAGAACTGCAACTGTCAGATAGACAACAATACCCTGGCAGATCCGGCAACCTCTTCATTCTGTTTTGGACAAGTAAATCTCACCTTGTCTGGCAGCGATGCTACACCTACAGATGGAGAATACCTTTGGTGGTATAGCGATGACAATGTAAACTTTAAGCAGGCAACTTCAGGGGTAATCAATAATCGTGATTACGTTGTGAGTAATTTGCCTGTAGGTGATCACTATTTCAGAAGGCAGTATACCACCACCACAGGTGTCTTGTGTAGTGAAGTAACCAATACAGTACACATAGAAGTTAAAGCTTTACCACAAGCCCCCATTTTTAGTAACAACGGTCCTGTTTGTCCTGGTGAGGATGTTACCCTGACCATTCAAACGGTACCCGGAGCCAACTATCTTATTCAGGGTCCGGCTGGCTTGAGTCAGCAAAATTCAACGGTTGTGCTTACCAAAGCAGATGCTACTGTTCAAGGAATGTATACTGCATGGATCAGTCTTGATGGTTGTCAATCTGAGCCGACCACTACGATTGTAGATATTAAACCCCTGCCTGCAGCTGACAATATCAGTTCAAATGGCATAGTGTGTTTTGGAGAAGATATAGAATTGTCAATTGATGAAGTACCCGGAGCATCATATTTCTGGACAGGTCCCAATGGATTTACATCCAATGAGGCCAAGCCTTCCATAACAAATGTAACTGCATCCAATGCAGGGGATTATTCTGTATACCTTGTGCTTGATGGCTGCATTGGAGAGCCGGCATCCATTAAGGTAAGTACCAAGGACTGTTCATGTGCTATTACCAACAATGATAATATTCTTCCCAATCAAATGGACTATTGCGAAAAAGCAGAGAATATTATTTTGGATGGTCCAGCTGCAAGTCCGGCGGGAGGAAAATACGAATGGCAATACAGCCTCAATGGCGGCAATTTTGGACAAGCAGGAGGAAACTCTGATATGGAAGACTATACCATCGTATTGTTGGGTGAGGGTAGCCATGCTTTCCGAAGAATTTACTTTACCACAGGGCAGAATGCTTGTAGTGATACCAGCAACTGGGTAACCCTACAGGTCAGGCCCAATCCAACGGTTGCTGATTTCAGTGTGGTGGATGGCATATGTGAGGGACAACAACTTTCATTTACAGCTCAGACAGTACCGGGAGCCAATTATAGTTGGACGGGCCCTAACGGCTTTGTTTCCAACGTACAGAATCCTGTCATAAGTGCAGCTTCTGCCAATGCTTCAGGAAGTTATACCTTGAAAGTGCAAATTCCAGGGTGCACATCCAAAGAAGTAAGTCAGAATGTTTTGGTAAAGCCCAATCCGACTACTCCACAAATCACCAATTCTTTAAGTATTTGTGAGGGTGAAGACATAACATTGAATGCAGGAGTTACTGCAGGTTCTATTTGTAATTGGACAGGACCTAATAATTTCAACCTTGTGGGTCAATCCTTGCAATTAAACAATGCGCAGACCAACCAATCAGGCCAATACAAAGTAAAGGCTGATTTGAATGGTTGTGAAAGTAATGAAGCCATCGTTGACGTGGAAGTAAAAGCCAAACCACAGACACCGATTGTTAATGTGTCCAATCAACTTTGTGAAGGAGAAGATCTGATTTTACAAACCAGTATTTTAAGCGGAGATCAGTTGTCATGGTCTGGTCCCAATGGTTGGACTTCAACTGCCAATGTACCGGTACTCAATGACATTAAAATCGGCCAGTCCGGCAATTACCAGGTGTACATCACCAGAAATGGTTGTAGCAGTGAAACACTGGATTTTGATGTGAATATTGTGGCAAAACCTGCGACCCCTCAAATCAGCAACAATGGTCCTGTCTGTGAAGGCAAAGACTTATTGCTGGAAGCAACTGCCATAGCAGGTGCAACTTACCAGTGGTCTGGACCCAATGGTTTTACCTCCAATCTTCAAAACCCAGTTCTGGTTACTGTAGATTCAATTGCAGGAGGCAAGTATACACTTACCATTATCAAAGATGGTTGTACAAGTGAAGTAGCCGCCATGGATGTGGAAATTAAAAACTGTGCATGTTACATTGAAGACAACAGCATTTCTAAACCTGGTCCTGTATTGTATTGCGAAGAAACAGATAATGTTGATATATTCGGAAATCAGGTTTTACCTGAAGGAGGAAGTTACCAATGGGAATACAGTACAGATAGCCTTCAGTTTATAAGAGCGACCGGCAATATTAGTGAGTTGATTTTAAAAACAGGAAAATTGGGAGTGGGAACCCACTATTTCAGGAGGGTCTATTCACTCAATCAGGGCTTCCTTTGTGCGGATACCAGCAATATTGTTGCTATCAGGATAGTTTCCAATGATCCGAATTTGATTGACTTTGTTCTGGACGGTGAAGCTGCCTGCGTAGGTGATACTATTCAGGTTTTGATCCACAATGATATTAAGGACGCCAATTACAACTGGATTTCAGGAGAAGAAGGTATTCAACTAATCGGTACCAGTGGTAAAACAGCAAGCTTCAGGCCTGATAAACCCGGAGCCTATACTGTTCAGGTCAGGCAAAGCATTCCAGGTTGTGGTGAATCAGATCCTGCATCCCTTAAACTGGAAGTAAAGGCCAGACCCTTTGTTTCAGTAGGTAATGACACTACATTCTGTGAAAAAGATGGTGATTTGATATTGGAAGCCAGAGGAGGTGAATTTACCAGTTATTTGTGGAATGATGGAAGCACAGCTTCAACACTTAGTGTATCTGAAAAAGGTACTTATAGTGTAACCATCACCGATGAATTTGGTTGTTATAACGTAGATGAAGTCACCATTAAGTCATTCTGTTGTAAAATCACCTATCCCAATATCTTCATGGTGGATCAGGGAGGTAAGAATGCTGAGTTCCAATTGGTTGATGATGGTTGCGTAATTTCATCTAAGCTCAGAATCTACGACAGATGGGGCAACAAAGTATACGATTCAGATAATGGCCTGGCCCCATGGGACGGAAAATTCAATGGTAACTATGTTGAGCAAGGAGTTTATACTTTCTTGTTTAGCTATACAGCCCTCGATGAAAACGAGGAGAAATTTAATGAAGTAATATCCGGTGATGTTACCGTAATCAGAAGGTAAACATAGGGTATTAGGAATTTGAAATGTCTCTTATTGTGAAGAATTACTAAAGCAAAAGGTTTTAGTTAAAAATATCTGGAAGGGAATTGGGGGTTTTATGCCCCCAACCCTTTATTAATAAGCAGGCAATTTGTTCAGTACAACCGGCGACGTTGAAAGGAAGTAAAACCAAAACTTACACAGCACAATTGGTTTTAATGGGTTGAAAATGAGCAAACAAAAAATGACGGCTAAAAAAACTTACACACTATGGTGGTACATGGTGTGCATGTCTTTTTTTGTCAATGGGGTAATAGCTCAAAATCCTATTTCCGGAAACGAGGGCTTCATTGTACTTACAGAAGCGAATTTCACATCATCTGATGCTTATGCCATCCACGGACCTGTATTTGTTGGGGGAAATTTCATCGTAAATAAGCCTAGCTATGCAACTGGTGAAATCATGAAATCCAACAATGGAAGTTTTATTTTCCCGGGGGATGGCAGTACAAAGACCGGTTTATTGGTTAATGGAAGTGTTACGTGGACATCGGGGCAGGTATCTGTACAAAACAACAGCTACATCCACATAGGCAACAGTGCCGGATCCACCAGCACAGACAACTCCAACAGCGGTCCTACTCACGTATATGCCACTGCAGGTAATTATTCTACCAACCCCAGGATAACAGGTACCATAGATCAAACACCCAGCCCTGCTGTTTTTCAAACTTCAACATTCGATGGTGCCAGTTTATTTGACACGTACCGAAACAATGCTTTTGGTATGTCGAATTGTACCAACAATGTGCAGCTGCAAAACAACTCCGGCGTAAACATTGCAGGTAATACAGTCAGCACACCGCAAGCTGTTTACATCAATTCACTGGCTACAGGAGTTAACCACCTTAAGCTTACTACGGCATCTTTGGCTAATATTCAGGGCATTGTTTATCAGGGCAGTGGCATACCCAGTGCCACTAAAATACTAATCATCACCATTGTGCCAACCAGTAACGTAAGTTGGACTTTGCCCTGGACCAGTGGTGCTTCTGCTACAGAAGCGCCTTTCATCATGTGGAATTTTTCAGGAGGTACCACATATACCATAACCATGTCGGGTTCCAATGCTTTTTATGGAACCATGTTTGCTCCCAACTTCAATGTTGTAAAAAATGATTACAGCAATATTTTCGGAGCCATGATCTGTAAAAACCTGACCATGGGCCCCGGTTCCATCCAATACTATCCTTTTAATGCTTCCATTACGTATTGTTGCAGCAACGTAACCACGGGTGGAGCCATCTCAGCTGATGAGACAGGTATTTGTGGTTTTGATCCTGCCTCCACTATCAATGTTACCAGTGCTTCAGGAGGAACAGGTACCCTGGAATATCGCTGGGACAGGAGTACAAACGGAGGATCCTCATGGTCGGAAATTCCTACAGCAACGGCAACAACTTTTAACCAAAGTATCATCAATATCAATACTTTGTTGAGAAGAAAAGCGAGAAGGCGTGGCTGTTCCAGTTTTCTATATTCCAATACAGTAACAAAATCAGTGACCCCCATTACGGTAAGTATTACGGGTAATACAAGTGTATGCCCGGGAGGCAGTACAACCCTCACTTCTTCAACAGCAGGTACTGGAGGTTCTTATCTGTGGAACAATGGAGGCTCATCCCAGACCAATACCGTAACACCCGGTGCAAGTTCAACGTATACAGTTACAGTTACCCAATCCAATGGCTGTTCCAATACAGCAACTTATACAGTTGGAGAAGTACCATGCACAGGTACTTCATGCTTTATCAGCAGCAACAGTGTATACGTAACCAGTGACCACACTATATCATATACCTTAGACCCTGTTAATAACTCAATAAGATTCCGAACCACGCTTTCCAAAAATTATGTGGATAATACATACGGTACCAATAGAATAGGTTGGTCTTCACATGCATTTACGGATTTGGTTAATTCAGATGCCATTACCATGCAGATTTATGATGCATTGAATGTGAAAAAAATGGAATTCAAATTGGACTATCTGTCTGCCAGTGGTGCTACTGCCTCAGGTTACGGTTGCCTGGGCGTTGCCGGAGGCGATGGCAGCATGATCTTAGGCAGTTCATCCGATGTACTTTCTGTTACTTCATCCATGGATGTCAATTTCAACACCTACAATTATGTTTTGACGACCAATTCCCCGGATACTGACAATTCATATACACCTGACCCTGCCTACCCCAACTGGATTTACGATGTTTGGTATGAAGTAGAAATCAAATTATCTGCCCTTGGTTCTGCGGGATTTGGGGATGTGGTTGTAACTTCTGTGCATGCCAGCCCAGCTAAAATTGGTGGAACAGATGAATCGGTCAATTCGATAACGTGTTGCAATTTGTTTGACCCTACCATGTATGGATTAAGCACCTTTTGTGAAGAAAGCAATGATGCCATAGAAATTGGAGTTAATGAAGCCGGTCTTACTTACTTGTGGAACACAGGCGCCACTACTCAATCGATCGATGCCTCTCCCATTAATGGAACATATACAGTGACAGTAACCAACTCTGAGGGATGTTCAAAGGTATTGTCAAAGACCATGTCAATTAAGCCTTGTTTTGGTTCTGCTTGTTTTAATGGATCTAATGATATTACGGGCAGGGCCGACTGGTCTATGGTGTATGATGAGGATCCCGCCAATGATTATGTTAAAATCAAGGTATCTCTTTCTAAAAATTTAGTTGATAATACTTACGGTTCTAATGCTATTGGATGGTCAAGTCATACTTTCTCAGATTTAGTAAATTCTGAATTCTTAACTATGGCTCTTTACGATACAAACGACGTAAAGAAAATGGAATTGAAGCTTGATTATTTGAGTGTCGATGCTTCTTCTCCTTCTGGGTACGGTTCCTTAGGTGTTACCGGAGGAGATGGTTCTTTAGTATCAGGAACCCTATCCGATGTACTAAATGTTACGACATCTCTGGATGTAAATCTGAATGATTACAATTATGTTCTGACCTCAAATTCACCTTCCACCAACACCAACTATGACGTGAATCCTCTTTATCCCAACTGGATATTTGATGTCTGGTACGAGGTAGATGTGAAGCTATCTGCTTTTGGTGCAGCAGGTTTTGGAGGCTTGTCCATTCCGGGATATCAAACCAGTCCCTCTAAAATAGGAGGCACTTATTATGCACTCACAGAAGGTGGTTGTTGCGAACTACAGGTTAGTATAACGGGAGTAGATTCGTTATGTTCGGGAAGTACCGCATTGTTGACTGCAAATCATATCACCAATATTGATGTGTCACTTCAGGCATTTGAGGATACCTATCTTTCACAGGCAGCTACAGGGACTAATTATGGATCATGCAACAGGTTATACACAGGTTTATCTTCAAGTTCAAGAGCGAGATCTCTTGTTATTTTTAATCTTAGCAGCATCCCTGCCGGCAGTACAATTATTTCTGCCAATTTGGTAATGACCAAAACAGGAGGATCAAATTCAACAGCTACCAATATTGGAGTTCACAGGGTAACCAATCCATGGACAGAAAATACGGGAAGTTGTTCAGGCAGATCCAGGCCTGCCAACTGGAACCAACGAATGACAAGTACCAACTGGACAACAGCGGGTGGTGACTTCAGTTCTACAGCAGAATCTACGATTTCTGTCTCAACCAATGCAACCTATACATGGAATGTCAAAAATTTGGTACAGGCTTGGGTAAATGGCACTTTTGCCAATAACGGGCTTATGTTGAAACGGACAACAGAAGGTTCTTCCAATCAAAAATATTTTGCGAGTAGTGAAGCCACCACAGCCAGTCAGAGGCCCAGACTCGAAATAGTCTACCAAGGCCCGGCAACAGCCGCAGCGATAAGCTGGAGCAATGGTGAATCCGGCCAATCTATATCCGTTGCTCCTACCGCAACTTCTGTTTATACGGCTTCAGTTACTGATATTTACAATTGTTCGGGATCAAATGATAAAACAATTGTTATTAAAGCAAAACCTACTGCTTCAATAACCGGTTCATCGGTAATCTGCAAGGACTCCATTACCCAACTTTCTCCAACTTCCGGAGGTACTTGGGTAAGCAGCAATGCTTCCGTTGCTTCGGTGAATAATGCCGGAAGGGTAACAGGACTAAATACAGGTACTGCCAATTTTACATTTACAAATTCAAGTACAGGTTGTATATCAGATGCGACTTCAAATGTAACCGTCGACAACCCTCCAACAGCAGCAATTACAGGACCCTCAACCATTTGCGAAGGCTCAACAACAACATTATCACCAACCACCGGGGGTACATGGACCAGCAGCAATCTTTCTGTGGCTACCGTGTCAAATGATGGCACAGTTACCGCTGTAGGGGCGGGTACCGTTACTTTTTATTTTACAAGCAGCTTATCAGGCTGTAGAAGTGCCTCTACTTCTGCAATAACAGTGGTAGCCAGACCCATAGTAAATTTGTCCGGCACCTCTTCAATTTGTCCGGGCACAACAACTACGCTTACACCCACTTCCGGAGGAACCTGGGTAAGCAACGATACGGGAGTGGCCACCGTTGCTTCCAATGGTGTTGTGACTGGTATAGCAGTAGGTACAACAAGCTTTGTATTTACGAGTACCGCAACTGGTTGTGCCAGCTTACCTACTCCGTCGGTTACTGTTAATGCTAAGCCCATTGCTACACTTACAGGTTTAAGTACAGTGTGTATTGGTACTTCCATTGGTATAACACCAACCACCGGAGGTACTTGGGTGAGCAGTAATGCAGCAGTTGCAAGCATCACCAATGCCGGTGTAATCACAGGGGTTTCCGTGGGTTCAGCAACTTTTACCTTCACTTCGACTTCTACGGGCTGTGTAAGCAACCCCTCTACAGCTGTAACAGTTTCAACAAGACCAACTGTCTCCATAACCGGGAGCAGCAGTCTGTGTATTGGTACTACCACCATGCTTACACCATCAATAGGTGGTGTATGGACATCCAGCAATCCAGTGGTAGCCAGTGTGGATAATTCCGGTTTGGTCACAGGTTTGTCCAATGGTATAGCGACTTTTACCTATACGCAAACCTCCAACGGCTGTGTTTCTAACGCAACGAATAATGTAATCGTTAATGAAAAGCCTATCGTTAGTATTACAGGCGCAACTTCTGTTTGCCTCGGTTTATCTACTACATTATCACCTACAAGTGGAGGCACCTGGGTATCGAGCAATAGTAATATTGCTACGGTTACCAATTCTGGTGTTGTAACTGGAATAGCGCCGGGTACAGCCACATTTGTATTTACACTCAACGCCACCAATTGTATATCCAATGCTACCGGTTTGATTACGGTAAATGCATTGCCGGTCGCCAATGTGACTGGGGGAACAGCTATTTGCAATGGTACCACCACTACACTTAGCCCATCATCAGGGGGTACCTGGGTAAGTTCCAACCCTGGAGTTGCTACTGTAAGTAATGATGGGGTTGTTACCGGGGTTACATCAGGATCAGCAACATTTACTTTTACACAAGGATCTACCAGCTGCGTTTCACTTCCGTCTACTCCTGTTCAGGTAAACTTAAAACCCACTGTTTCGATTACGGGGTCAACAAGTTTTTGTGAAGGACATACCACAACACTCTCACCATCAACCGGAGGGACATGGATCAGTACCAATCCTTTGATAGCTTCGGTTACCAATGGTGGTATTGTCACCGGATTGGATGGTGGAACTGCCACCTTTATATACAACCAGTCTTCAACAGGTTGCGATTCGGATCCAACGGCTGTGATAACCGTAAAACCCAAACCGGACATTTACTTTAGCGGTCCTGACAGTATTTGTCTGGATGGCAATACTCAGTTGATGCCATCAACGGGTGGAAGCTGGATAAGTAACCATCCAACATTAGCTTCTATTAACAATTCTGGTTTAGTGACTGCACTGGGAACAGGAAATGCAACATTCAGATTTACCGACGCAACAACAGGTTGCATTTCTGATTCATCCTTTGTATTGACCATCAGTGAAAAACCACAAGCAATTCTAACGGGTCCTTCCTCAATTTGCATCGACAATACGACTACACTTTATCCAACTTCCGGAGGTACCTGGACATCCAGTAATCCGGCAATAGCTACGATTAACAATGCAGGAGTTGTCACAGGTGTCAGCCACGGCAACGTGACCTTCACTTACGTACAAAATGTTTCATTGTGCCAATCACTGCCTTCAGCTGTTATTCATGTAGATGCCCGACCTAATATTGCCATAGATGGTGATACCACTATCTGTATTGGAACCACCACTTCGTTGACACCGTCTGCAGGGGGTGTCTGGACCAGTCTAGACCCGGATGTTGCTACCATCGATAATAACGGTATTATTACAGGTCGATCTGTGGGCGCAACTTCTTTTTATTTTATTGATGCTATATCCAATTGTGTCAGCGATACTTCAATTTTAATAAATGTAAATGATTTGCCCGTAGCAGGTCTAAGTGGTGTTGATTCTATTTGTATTGGAGAGCACAGTACATTGTTTCCTGTTACCGGTGGCAGTTGGATCAGCACACACCCTTCCAGAGCATCTGTGACAAATACCGGAGTAGTTACCGGAATAAGTGCAGGAAATGTTGCGTTTGTATTCGTGGATGGTATTACCCATTGTCATTCCGAACCTACAGATAGTATAACTATAAAAGGCAAAGAAGTTGTTCTGATAGATGGAGATTCATCTATTTGTATTGGTACCGAAACACAGCTCATTCCCAATTCCGGAGGTACCTGGCAAAGCACCAATCCTGCCATTGCCTTAGTTGACAACAATGGCCGCGTTACGGGTATTGCAGAAGGAAATGTGAGTTTTATTTATACAGATTCGGGTACAGGGTGCAGCTCTGATACCAGTGAAACTATAGTTGTACATGAGAAGCCAACGGTGAGCATTTCAGGCGCAGCCACCATATGTGCAGGTGATTCCACACAATTGATGCCCAGTACCGGTGGTTCATGGACTTCCGGCAATGTTGATATTGCCACTATTTCTATCGATGGAAAAGTAATGGGTGTAGATGGAGGATTTGTCAAATTCGTTTATACCAATGCATCAACGGGATGTTCTTCGGATAGTACAAGTGCAGTTCAGGTATTATCCAGGCCTTTAATTTCAATAAGTGGTTCGGATGCCATCTGCGAAGGAGCCACCACACAAATGAACCCGGCTTCGGGTGGTACATGGGCAAGCAATGACAACACCAAAGCTACGGTTACCAATGCAGGACTTGTCACCGCAATATCAGCAGGCGTGGCAAGATTTACATTTACCCAAACTTCCACAGGTTGTAAATCCCTACCTTCAGAATGGGTGAGTATATTGGTAAAACCCATCGCAATTGTTTCAGGAAGTGCTACTATTTGTGAGGGATACACGACACAATTGACACCCACTTCAGGAGGTACATGGCAGAGCAGTAATGCAACTCTTGCCTCAGTAACCAATGATGGTGTGGTATTAGGCAAATCGGGCGGCACCGTTAATTTTACTTTTACCCTGGATAATAGCACTTGTTCTTCAGATCCTTCCACTAATGTTGTAGTTAATGATCGTCCTGTTATATCTCTATCAGGAAGCAATATCATGTGTCTGGGAAATACGCTGCAAGCACTTCCGTCATCAGGAGGTGTATGGCAGAGTAGCAATATAACAACAGCTACGATTAACAATGCAGGTTTGATTTCATCACAGGGATTGGGCAGTTTCAAAGTCATTTTTACATCTTCTTCCACTGGATGTAAATCTGACAGCAGCCAGACCATTACGATTTATGATGTTCCGGTTGCCAGCATCACCGGAAACGATACCTTGTGTGCAGGTGCAACTTCCAGTTTGACTCCTTCATCTGGAGGTTCATGGTCAACAACCGCTGCTTCAGTAGCCACCATTTTAAACAATGGACAAGTCACCGCCATAGCCGATGGTACGGCACAGTTTATTTTCACCAACTCAATCTCCGGTTGTAGTTCTTTGCCATCTAGTCCCATAAGAGTATTCAACAATCCTGTGGTTAGCATTTTAGGCCCCACTACTATATGTGAAGATATCACCACGCAATTATCACCATCTTCGGGTGGGCATTGGGTGTCCAGCCATCCAACTATTGCGGGCGTAACTGATGGGGGTTTGGCCACAGGTCTGTCCGGTGGAACTGCCAGATTTACCTTTACCAATACAAGTACGGGTTGCTCTTCCGCTCCAACCGGCTGGGTCACAGTAGTGGATCAACCCGATATTGCTTTGAGTGGTTTAAGCCAGATTTGTGAAGGTGCCACCACCCAATTTTTACCTTCATCAGGAGGTGTATGGTCAACCACAGATGCAAGTACAGCAACGATCACAAGTGGAGGGCTGGTTACAGGTATCAACCCCGGCATGGTAAAATTTTATTTTACATCCTCACTTACCAATTGCACATCTGACACAAGTATAGAAATTATTGTTCATCCCATACCGGTTGCTTCTATCATTGGACCGGATTCCATATGTGCGGGAACAAACACCTATCTTTCTCCCACTTTTGGAGGTACATGGTTGAGTTCTAATAATTCCATAGCTACAGCCAACGAGGAAGGGGTAGTCTTTGCTGAGAATGCCGGTAATGTTCGTTTTATATTTACCTCCGAAGCCAATTGCGTATCTAATCCAACTGACTGGATCGAAGTTTTGGACGATCCTGAAATTTATATGATCGGCCGCGACTCTCTTTGCATCAATGACTATGCACTGGGTTTTCCTGTTAATGGAGGGACCTGGGTTTCTACCAATCCAAGTGTTGCTTCCATTAGTCAGTACGGTGTTATTACCGCCCTTCAGCCGGGTGTTGCAGATTTTTATTTTATAAGTGATACTACCGGTTGTGCTTCCAGTGAAATTCTCGACGTAGTCGTGAATGCAAGACCCACAGCCTATTTATCTGGCCCGGATGTTATTTGCATTGGCAGTATCACTACCTTGACACCTACAACAGGGGGTGTCTGGGATAGTTCTGACCCATCGGTTGCGCAAGCCAACGGCTCCGGTATTGTTACGGGACTGTTGAATGGTGCGGTTAAATTTGTATTTACAGATGCCACCTCTGGATGCTCCTCTGACTCAACAGAACTTATAACCGTTAATGACATACCTGCTGTATCATTGGATGGCCCTGCAGTAATGTGTGTAGGAGGAAGTACACAATTGAATGCTGCAACTGCCGGTTCCTGGCTAAGCTCCAATCCATCCATTGCCACAGTGACCAGTGAGGGTTTGGTAAATGCCATCAGTCAGGGTATCGTTGATTTTACATTCCATTCTTCTGTTTCCGGTTGTCCATCCAACCAAATAGCAGGTATTGTTGTCAATGGCAATCCTACGGTTGCTATCGATCTGGCAGGATCCGCCTGTGTGAACAGTTCTACCCAACTTCAAGCTTTAGTTTCAGGAGGTAATTCACCTTTCACCTTTAATTGGGAAGGCCCTAATTCCTTTACAGCAAGTGCTCAATCAGTGGGCATCACTTCCAATGGCACCTATCATGTGACAGTAACCGATGAGAAAGGATGTTCTGCAGAAAGCACAGCATTTATTCATGAATTGTTTGAACCACTCATCATTACCCTGCAACCTGAGGTATGCGAAGGCACCAGTGTGACCCTTATAGCCAGTGGTACCAATGTGGTTGCTTATCAATGGAGCGCCAATGCCGGAAACGCAACTACTCAGGCGGTATCCGTAACACCTACATATCCCAATTCAACATACGTTGTTACCGTAACCAATGATATTGGTTGTTCTTCCACTGCTGTTACCACCATTTTGGCAAAACAAACACCTGTAGTACACATTACAGGAAATGACTCTATATGCGTATACAATACAACTACACTAACTCCCACAGCGGGAGGCACCTGGCTTTCTACCAATGGTGCAGTAGCTTCCATCAATAGTGATGGTTTGGTAACAGGGCTTTCTCCGGGTTCTTCTACTTTTATATTTACCTCCACTTCCAATGGTTGTGCGTCAAGAGCTTCACTGCCGGTGCATGTGATGAAACGACCAACCGTCTCCATTACAGGCGATACATCGCTTTGTCTTGGCGGTAGTTCCACATTGTCACCCACAACCGGGGGATCCTGGACCAGTTCACATCCTTCTATTGCTTCCGTAAACAATACCGGTTTAGTAACAGGAATTTCGCCTGGTGATGCAGCTTTTACATTTGTCTCAGATACCACCGGCTGCTCATCGGTAACGGATTCTATTGATGTCAATCAACACGAGGGATCTGTTATCAGTGGAGACAATAGTATTTGTGTGGGCGAATCCACAGTTTTATCAGCTTCCAATCCAGGGGGTACATGGACCACATCGAATGCTGCCATAGCCAGTATCAATAGTTCCGGTCTGGTCATTGGAAATGCTCCGGGCAATGTCACGATAACGTATACCAGAAATACAGGAGCTTGTGTCAATTTTTCGACCTTCCAAATGGTGGTGAACCCTATTCCATCGACCGCTATTTCGGGTTCTGCCGTGGTCTGTGCAGGCAGTACCACTACTTTATCTCCTGTCTCCGGAGGAACCTGGGCAAGCAGTGATCCTCTGATAGCCACCATAAGCAACGCAGGTGTAGTCACAGGTGTGCAAGCGGGCAACGCCACTTTTGTATTTACCAATACAGCAACCGGTTGTGTTTCGAGTGCTTCAAGTCCCATTACAGTTTTAAGCAAACCCATTGTTTCCATCATTGGTCCCACAGTGATATGTGCCCAAAACACCACGCAGCTTACCCCTGTATCAGGTGGAACATGGGTCAGTTCCAATAATGCTACTGCTACCGTAACTTCTGGTGGTGTAGTTACCGGTGTCAGTGGTGGGACAGTAACATTTACTTATACCCAGGCTTCCAATGGTTGTATCTCTGATCCTACTTCACCCATAACCATTCATGCCAAACCATCTTTGGATATTACAGTTAATGGTAGTCGGTGCCTCACGGATACCACTTCTATCACAGCCTTGGTCACAGGCGGTTCTGTTCCATACGATTATCAATGGACAGGCCCATCTTTTACAAGCACTGTCAATTCCTTTGCGGTTACAGCAGCAGGGCCCTATGCGGTGACCGTTACCGATCAAAATTTGTGTTCCGTAACTTCTTCAGTGCAAATATTCGACCCCTATACCCCTTCTATCGTGGCATCAAAAACTGCCATTTGTGAAGGTGAATCTATTCAGTTAAGTGTCAATGCCAGTTCTGCTACCAACTATCATTGGAGCGCAAATACCGGAGGCGCAAGCTCATCAACCCTTTCTCTTTACCCACCAGTGCCATCGGCACTATATGTGGTTACAGTAACAAGTATAAATGGTTGTACAGCCTCCGCTTCCAGCAATATCACTGTTAATGCAAGGCCTGTTGTTTCTATAAGCGGACCTTCCCAGATTTGTTTAGGTCAGGTAACCAGCCTCTTACCTTCTACCGGGGGTATTTGGGTTAGCAGCAATACAGCCGTTGCCACTGTAAACACAAGTGGCATTGTTCAAGGTATTGCTCCGGGAAGTGCAAGCTTTGTATTCACCAATGCTTCTACCGGATGTACCTCAGTACCTACATCCGGAGTGACGGTCAATGCTAAACCGGTGGCCAGTATTGTAGGTCCTTCTACCATCTGTGTAGGTGCTACCACTACTTTGAATCCTACTACCGGAGGCACATGGCAAAGTTCTGATCCCACCATTGCTACCATAAACAATACGGGAGTAGTAAGTGCGGTTAGTGCAGGGATTGCTTATTTTACCTTCACCATTTCTTCCTCTAATTGTTCTTCTGACCCAAGCAGTCCGGTTTCCATTAATCCAAAACCCGGTATTAGTTTTACAGGTTCGACAACGGTTTGTATAGGATCCAATTCCTCATTGTCACCCAGTTCAGGAGGTATTTGGACAAGTTCAAATCCAAGTGTTGCTACCATTAACAACAATGGTTTTGTTACAACCCTGGCAGCCGGTACAACTACGTTCCAATTTACGCAAACCTCGACCGGCTGTACATCTGAGGTATCACCCATATTTACGGTCAACGCCAAGCCGGTAGTGAATATAAGCGGTGACACCATTTTGTGTGTCGGCGAAACCAGTCAGGCATTAAGTCCGGGTTCAGGCACATGGACATCCAGCAATCCTTCCACAGCAACTATCAACAACGATGGACTGATCAATGCATCAGGACCAGGCCTGGTATCTTTTACATTCACTTCTTCTGTAACCGGTTGTCCATCTTTGCCCACCAAAACAATTTTGGTGAACCCCAATCCTTCCATTTCGATTGAAGGTCCTGCCTCAATATGTCTTAACGGGACTACGCAGTTATCACCTTCAACTGGGGGTATCTGGACATCCAATCACCCCACGGTTGCCACAGTGACAAACAGTGGTTTGGTTACAGGTATTACGCAAGGTGTGTCACATTTTAGATTTACAGATTCAACTACGGGCTGTGCCTCTGTCAATACAGTTTCGATTCTGGTTTATGGTAAGCCCAACGCTCAGGTTACAGGCCCTAAAAATATTTGTATCGGTTCCAACACTTCCTTGCAACCCTCGTCAGGTGGAATTTGGATAAGTTCCAACAATGCGGTTGCTACCGTAAATGCCGGAGGCATTGCTACCGGTGTTGGCGTGGGTTCAGCCAGGTTTATTTTTATAGAATCAATTTCAGGATGTATATCTGATTCAACCGATTTAATAACCGTAAGTATTAAACCTACTGCCTCTTTGTCAGGGGATCATACTCTATGCATTGGGGAATATTCCTCAGCAATTCCGGCTACAGGAGGTGTATGGATTAGCAATAATCCCGGCATTGCTACCATCAACAATGCAGGTATAATTACAGCGGTAGGCCAGGGTCAGGCTACATTTGTGTATGCTCCCCTGGGGGGCTGTCCTTCAGATCCTGTAGGTCCGGTCATTGTCAACGGCAAGCCAGTAATTACTACGGGTGCTTCTACCAATTTGTGTCCGGGACAATATATGCAATTTACACCTTCCAGTGGGGGAGACTGGTACAGCCAGAATCCTTTGGTGGCTTCTATAAATAACCAGGGACAAATTTCTGTTATTTCACAAGGAACCACCAAGTTTGTTTTCCGCGACAGTCTTACAGGTTGCTATAGTGATTCTTCAGCTTTGTTTACCGTACACCCAAGACCATTTGTAGCATTTATTGGTCCCAATGTCATTTGTCAGGGTAGCACCACCCAATTGACGCCTACCTTTGGAGGAATTTGGATAACCTCCAATGAAAGTGTGGCTCCGGTTGGCAACAATGGTATAGTTACCGGTATCGGTGCCGGTACTGCCAGCTTTACTTTTATCAACAGTACAACAGGTTGTGAGTCCAATATTCCTTTGAGTGTAACCGTAAATCCAAAACCCATTGTCATATTACCCCAGTCCCAACTTTGCAAGCAAGATACCATGTTGCTTCCATCATTGGGTGCAGGTTCCTGGATAAGTTTAAATCCTTCGATAGCCAGCATTAATACTGCAGGGAGGGTTTTGGGTTTAAACCAGGGTTTGGCAAGATTCAGATTTACCTATGCATCTACTGGCTGTGCCTCAGATCCTTCAGGTGCAATTGTGGTCAATGATTTGCCTAATACATCTTTCATTGGGCCAAGTGAGATATGTGTAGGTATGACCACTCAGGCTCACCCTTCCACAGGTGGAGTATGGGAAAGTTCTGATGAGAATATAGCCCTTATCGACAACATGGGTGTGATAACCGGCTTAAATGTGGGGAATGCCTCTTTCAGGTTTACTGATGTTGCAACCGGATGTACTTCAGATGGAAGCCTTATTACTTCCGTAATTTCCCCAACAGCAGTGGGGGTCAATGGACCGACAGAACTCTGTATTGGCTATGAAACCCAGCTTTATCCATCCACGGGTGGAGTGTGGGCAAGTACTGACTTGGGTATTGCCTTGGTTGACAACAATGGAAAGGTGGTAGGTGTGGCTCCCGGAAAAGTGAGCTTTACCTATACAGAAATTGAGACCGGTTGTATTTCCAGGATGACCCTCGACGCCGTAACCGTGAAACCTTGTCTCGATCCTGATTTCAACATTACCTCTTTGAATAAACTTACCAAAGGAAATGTATCTACCAACGACGAAGTGGTAGCCGGCATGACTTACGGAGCCATTACCATTTCTCTCGA
Source organism: uncultured Saprospiraceae bacterium (assembly GCA_937973565.1). Classification (GTDB taxonomy): domain Bacteria; phylum Bacteroidota; class Bacteroidia; order Chitinophagales; family Saprospiraceae; genus JADKBO01. The sequence goes on from CALJKQ010000111.1 coordinate 31,298, forward strand.
AAAACCTTATGGAAGCATTCCTTATTTTGCATTGAATCCTGATGGAAGTTATGAGTTCAGTGCATCCATTCCGGGTGAATATGTTTATAGAATTTCTGTTTGTCTGACCAACCGGCCTTTTGATTGTAATTTTTCAGAGCTTAGTATAAAAGTAATTGATCCTTTCAATTTTGAAGCGAAACCCGTAGGCAATGTGGATATAGCTACCACCAATCTGGTGAGCAACACAGAAATGGGAGAGCCAATCATCCTGGATCCACTGGCCAATGACAGATGCCTCAAGGGCACAGGCTGTCATATGGATACCAACACAGTACTGATCCTTACCAATCCTAAGTACGGTGTTGCCTCCGTATTGCCCAATGGTTCTGTTTTCTATATGTCAAATCCTGCCTTCAAGGGTCTTGACACACTGAGATACAGGGTATGTGTGGATGGAGAATACAACAATTGTTATATATCCAAGCAGATCATTACGGTCAATGCACTTACAGCCGAGAACAGTACAGTAGGAGCGGATGACATTGGCATTACCCCCAGAAACACTCCTTTTTATACCAATGTGGCCCAAAACGACAGTGACCCTCAAGGTGAAATTATGACGGTAACACCCCAAGGTTCTTCTGGTTCTCCAGTTGTAATTCCTCATGGAAGCTACTATATTAATGAAGATGGAGATCTGTATTTTGAGCCTGCTCAGGATTATACAGGTCCGGTAGATATAATATATACGATTTGCGATAACCATAGCCCGGCATTTTGTGCCAATGCCACTTTGCATATTCTGGTACTCGATGATATTTCACTCAAAATCAGGGTGTATCTCGAAGGACCACTGCGGGAAAACGGCAATGTGTACTCACCATTTGGCAAACCTTTGATGCGCGATAATCTCAGACATAATCCTGTCACAGGTCAGAATCACTTGCCGCTGATGGATCCATACAGAAATCCAATGCCCAACTTTGATTTATCAAGTCGATACAATCAAATGGCGCCGGGAACTACGGCTAACCTTGGTATGATACAAGACTCTGCAGCAGTATTCTCAGTGTCAGATCACAATGCTATTGTAGACTGGATTTTTGTCGAACTGCGTTCCACAGAGGACTCTACCGTAACCATAGGTGCGAGGGCCGGATTGCTGCAAAGAGATGGTGATGTTGTGGATCTGGATGGCTTCAGTGATTTGGCTTTTCCGGGAGTACTTACGGATAGCCTATACGTTGTAGTCAGACACAGATCGCACCTCGGGGCGATGTCGGAAAAAATGGCCTATCATGACCTGGTTGATTTCACTGACCCTGACATGCCGGTTTTTGATTTTGGTACCACCCTCAACAATGGCAATGATTATTCAGGGCTTAGCATGAATGAGGGTGTCATCAATGGATATCGGGCTTTGTGGGCAGGAGATTTCAATGGTGATGGCAAAATTAAATTTACCAATCCGAATGACGACTTGAATTATTTGTTTTTTGATGTTTTCATACACCCAGAAAATTTGTTGGGCAATGCCAATTTCAATTATGCCTATGGATATTATAGTGGTGATGTAAATATGAATGGTAAAGCCAAATTCGACAACCCCAATGATGACAAGAATCTATTGTATGCACAGATCCTTTTCCATCCATTAAATATTGACTTCTTGTCGAATTACAATGACTTTATCGAGCAGATACCCTAATGAAAAATAGACGGAATTAAGTAAGCTTTGTATGGTCGATTTTTGAGTCGGCCTTTAATCATTTCAGCATGGGTTTAATATAAAATTCCGGATCGAACCCAAAAACCAAATATTAATAATATTTGGTGATCTCACATTCTTATAAAATAATATTATGTATATGTTGCATTTTTTTGCAAAAGAATTGTTGCGCTGCAGTCAATACATTAAAAAATATTTTAAATTATAAAATAATACAAATCAATAAAATGCATTTTTTTGCTATCAAATAGGCATAGTTTTTGTAGTTTTTAGGGATAAAATTGGATTTAATAGACCAATTAATTTTTATACATAATTTATTAAAAATCAATTTTATATAAATAATAAGTTGAATTTGGTTGCAGCACAAATGAAAAAATTTTACACCATTGGTTTTTTTTCTGTCAAATACTTAGGGTTTTTAACTTTTAGTATGTCAATTATCTGGAGAAGTGTGCAATTGAAATGTACAATATTAGCTGTTTTACATTTTAGTTGCGTCAGTTTTCTATCACTCGGCGCTCCCGGAAAATAAATTATGGGGCTTAAAGAGAATGAATTGACTCAGCTTTTAACACGGATTAATTACAAATTATTGACCATCACCATGGAACTGGGATGGTTATTGCTATTTGTACCGGTATTGAAAGCCCAAAATCCTCTATCCGGCAACCAAGGTTTCCAAATCATAACACAAGGTAATTTTACATCCAGTGGAAGTCACCATATTCACGGTTCCCTTGCTGTTGGTGGCAACCTAATAATTAACAATGGTGGCATCGGAGAAGTGAACATGGATGCTGTAAATGACTATATATTTCCAGGCGATGGTACTACGGCTACCGGTGTACTGGTAGCAGGAAGTGTGACCTGGACATCGGGTGAAATCAGAATCCTCAGCAACAAATACGTGCATATCGGCAACAGCACGGGTTCTTTATCAGGAGACAATGGCACCAACAGTGCTACTCAGGTTTACCCAACAGGTACTTCATACAACAACGCTAAAAAAATATCAACAACAATAGACCAGACGCCGTCGCCTGCAGTATTCCAAGCTTCTCCTTTGGACTTCACCGCGATGTTTGATAATTTCAACAACAACTCATTCGGTTTGTCAAACTGTACCGCCAATGTACAGTTGTACAACAACAGCAATGTGGCTATTTCAGGAAATACGGTTTCTACTCCAACATCAGTAAAAATCACTTCTTTGGCAAATGGCGTTAATCACTTAAAACTTACTTCCACTTCTCTAACCAATATCACAGAGCTGAAGTTTGAAGGAACCGGTATACCTAGTGCTACAAAAATTCTGGTGATCAGTGTCAACCTCACAGCCAACTACACATGGAATAATTGCAACATGCCCGGTATTTCTGGCACTCAGGGAGCTTACATTTTATGGAACTTTTATGGATCTACTACATACAACCTGACCCTCACCAACGCAAGTCTTCTGATAGGTACTGTTTTCGCTCCGTCTATGAATTTTATCAAAACAGGAACAGGTGATATTGATGGAAACATTGTGGCCAAGACGGCTACTCTGGGTACCGGTGAAGTTCACTACTATCCTTTCAACAGCAGTGTCCCTAATTGTTGTGTGAATGTTACTACACCCGGTGTCATTGCAGGCAACCAATCGGGAAGTTGTGGTTATGATCCTTCTGCAACCACCAGTACATCCAGTGCATCAGGCGGTAGCGGCACCCTGGAATATGGCTGGGAATACAGTACAGATGGAGGCACCACCTGGATCAACATCGTCGGTGCCACCTCCACCACATACAACCCAAGTGCCATATATGTAACTACCAGATACCGAAGAAAGGCCAGAAGAAGGGGATGCGACAACTGGACATACTCCAATGAAATTACCAAAACAGTAACTTCATCTGCAAATGCCGATGCAGGGGCAGACCAAACCCAGTGTTACAACAGCGCATTTCTGCTTTCCGGAAATACCATATCAGGTGCTTCATATCAATGGAGTATTGTGTCAGGTTCCGCAGAAAGTCAGGATTGGTACGATTCAGATCTAATCGTGAGTGTTCCTTCTGGAACTACCACAACTTTAAGGTATACAGTTACCTCCGGTAGTTGTATTGCTACCGACGATGTAGTTATTACCAACTCTACCAACTGCAGCACCATCTGTGAAAACCAGATCAACATCAATGGTGATCTTGAACAAGAGGGCACCGCAACCAATTTTAATCTTACATTCCAGTCTACCCCTGCGCTTCTCATTCAGAAAAACATTACTCCTACCAGCTGGTTTGAGCGTTATGGTGGTAGTCAAACCAGCACAACAGCATTTAACGGGGCATTTTACCTCAAAAAAACCGGCACAGCAGGAGATCCGCACAGTGGCACCCACATGGTATATATGAAAGGTTCCGGTATTTGTTTGTCCTCCCTGGCTACCAACGCCTATTTGGATTGCGGCAAAACCTATAAGTTTAGTGTTTGGGTTGCGGCTTATACAAACAGTGCTACACAAACTTCCTCTCCTTTTGCCTTGGAACATTCTTCTTCTAATGGAAGTAATACTTTTGCTCCTACCCTGCACTTGGAAGCCCCGGCCAGTAATTCGTGGAATGATTTAAATTGGCAAAGATATGAATTTATTTTTACCGTGCCGGGCAATGGTTACGAATGGGGCGATTTCTATTTCACAAGTGGCGATGCTACCACAGGAATTGTAATTGACGATGTTTGTATTACTGAAATATACGGTGGATCAACAGCTTTGGCTGGTTTGGATCAATATGGATGCAGCAACGTTTTCAGGATGGAGGCAATTACTCCGGCAGCCGGGTATACAGGTACCTGGAGTGTAGCCAGTGGTACGGCTTCCATTGCTTCACCCAATTCTCCTACATCTCAGGTTACCATCACTTCCGGTACTTCAGCCTATTTGACATGGACAGTGACCAATAGCTCAGGCTGTACTTCTTCTGATCAGGTAGCTATCGGCTATACTACCGGTACAGGCATGAGTGTCAACAACGCATCGATATGTGCAGGGCAATCGGCTACACTTACTGCCACGGGGTGTACATCATCACTTCTTTGGTCGACGGGGGCAACAACTTCCTCTATCACGGTAAGTCCCGCTACTACTACCACCTATAGGGTCACATGTACGCCAAGTCAAACTTCATCCATAGTATTAAATGGTGGCTTTGAATCCTCCACCAATTTTCAGAATTGGAGCAACTGGGGCAATTCTGCCGTTACCACAACTGCCGGTGAAGTACGCACAGGCTCCAAAGCAGCTAAAGTCAATGCTACCGCTGGTTGGGGTGGTTTTGGGCAGGATATTGCTGTTACACCCAATCAATTTTTCACCATCTCCTTCTGGGCCAGGGCGGTTAATATGTCGAATCCTGAAGTTGGAGTAAAGTTCTTCAACTCCGGCTGGACAGAAATAACGAGCTCAACAACACTTAATATTACATCAACTACGTATACTAAATATACGTTTACTATGATGGCTCCACCAACAGCGGCTTGGATGCAGCTGTTTTTTCAATCTGATCAGGAAGGTATTTTATTGATTGACGACGTGGAAGTCACCAGAGCAACAGCTTGCCAGACAATAGCTACACCTACCGTTACGGTTTCTACTGCCAGCCTTTCTATGGGTAGCCCAACAGTTTCTTCTTGTATCGACCATCCCATCCAGGATGTAGCCAATGTAAGTGTGGCAGTGAGCTGGTCCAATGCTCCTTCCGGCGATAAAATCAAAGTAACCCTCAACAATAAAATTGAAATCATCGATGTGGCAGGAGGAGCAATTTCTCCAGCAACGGTTACCTTTATGGTTCCGGCAAATGGTCTTGCCAATCAGACGATAACCGCAACATGGCTCAATACAGCAGGATGCTCAGACAGTAAAACATTCAATGCCCCTTCACCCTGTTCCACCAATCCACTCAATTGCGACATACTCTACTTGTGTGGATTGGACAAGCCCGCAGACGGGGATGCATGGGATCATGGTTTTATAAACTACCTGGATGAGGTGAACAGTGGTACCGTTACACCTATTTTGGTAAAACCTGATGCCTCAGGTATGGGTACCTACAATCCTAATAGTCCCAATGCTGCGGTTTCAGTGGATTTAAGTATTTATAAGACCATCATTATGTCACCCACAACCCAGGGATCTATCTCCACGGATATGATGAGTGCTCTTAAAGGATTTACGGGTGGTGTACTCAATATGAATTATGATGCCATCGATGATATGGGCCAAATCACCGGCTCAGGCATAGCGTATTGGACTTCGGGTGCCTATATAGATAATTCGACTTTTAACGAAGTTTACAATTATGACAACATCGCCCCTATTTACAATCTGGTAATGACCGGTGGCAACTACAAAAGCGGTGCAGCAGTAACCCTTTGGGCCAATGCAGGGGATGCATCTGCAGGAACCAATGGAATCAGATTTAGTTATCCGGCGCATTCACTTTCCGGTATATCCACCACCCATGGTAAGCGTGTATACCTTGGTTTTCATATGAATGGTCTGTATGCCAATGCTGCTAATGGTGGCGCAATACCGGCACCGACCTCTTCTTATTTTCACCCTACAAAACACTTTACACTCAATGGCAAAATACAATTGGAAAGAGCCATTTTGGAAGCGGTAGGTACCTGTATGGATGAGATATGTTCAAACGGCATAGATGATGATGGCGACGGCAAAGAAGATTGTATCGATCCGGATTGTGGTTTGATTACCAATAGAGAATTTGATAACGGAACCACAGGATGGCAGTTGTATGTACAATCTGGAAATGCCGCAACGCTGACACAAGATAAAACAAGTCAATTGTCTGGTGTTAATTCCGCCAGGATCAATGTGACTACCACCCAAAATGGAACCGATTGGCACGTGCAATTGGCACAGACCGGAAAAACTTTGGTGGCTGGTACTAAGTACACCATTACCTTTACTGCCAAGGCATCCACTGCCAGGACTGCATCCTTTGCCTTACAATTGGGAGCATCCCCATATACCACTTATTACTCTCAAACAATAAACCTAACTACATCATCAACGTCATTTTCTTTTGACTATACGCCTGCTGCTACCTATAGCAACGTATCACTGCTGTTCAATCTGGCAAAGGCTACCGGAAATATCTGGATAGATAATGTTCAGGTCAAAAACCGATGCGAAGTGTGTACCAATGGCATAGATGATGACGGCGATGGCCTGGGCGATGCGGCAGATGATGATTGTCCTTGCGATGAAATAGTAGTCACTACTCCGTCTGGTCACACGGCTCAGTTTTTGGGCGTAACCTATTCCAATGATGGAGGTCAATGCCGTTCCACATGGACTTATAGAGTAAGAGATGGACTTTCAGGTTCAGATTTGACCCAGGCAGGTTTCGGAAACCTGGTTTGTCAGTCTTGTATGGATGGTGCTGAAGATTTTATTTACGCAGATGGGGGCACTGCTCAATATGGATCAGATGCCGGTACCGGATATTGTGGATTGAGATACACAGAAGGATTTACGACCAATCAAGAAAAAATTTATGTGTTTCAGCTTGCCGGTTCCTATAAGCTTGGTAAAATAACTTTTGTTGCCAAATCAGCATCCTCTGTTGAAACTGCAATTATATGTGGTCCGGTTTGTTCTGCTCCGGTTTGTGATAATTATAGTGCGTGTCAGGCCAATACCTGGTCTCCGGCAACTTGTAATTGCACCAATGCCATTGCCGGAGATGCTATGATCTGTTCCGGAGAGAGCACTACGCTTACAGCTTCTGGAGGTGGTTCTTATTTATGGAGTACGGGAGCTACTACAGCTTCTATTTCGGTTAGTCCTACGATAACAACTACATATATTGTAACCGTGACAGCAAGCGGAGGATGTGTATCTACTGCACGCGCAACGGTTACGGTTAATTCCCGACCCACGGCTTCAGTGAGCGGAGGATCTTCAGTTTGTTTAGGTTCTTCAACAACTGTTACAGCAAGTGGTGGAGGTACATATCTTTGGAGTACGGGAGCTACCACAGCTGCCATTACGGTAGCACCTTCGGTTAACACAACCTACACGGTAACTGTCACCAATTTGGCTGGGTGTACTGCTACAGCAGCACGCACCATCACCGTCAATACATTGCCTACTCCTTCTGTGACAGGAACCAATACCATTTGCAATGGACAAAGCACTACCTTGACGGCATCAGGGGGCGTTTCCTATTTATGGAATACAGCAGCCACCACAGCTTCCATCACGGTAAGTCCTACAACAACTACAACGTATACGGTTACTGTTACAGCGGCCAATGGATGTACAGCCACAGCCAACAGAACGGTCACCGTCAATCCAAAACCTACCGTATCCTATACCGGCTCGACCGTAATATGTATTGGTGACAACACAACCCTTTCTCCTTCTTCCGGTGGTACCTGGACCAGCAGCAATCCGGCAGTAGCAACGGTAAACAATGCCGGTGTGGTAACAGCTGTGACAGCGGGAACCGCGAATTTTACTTATACGGCTACGGCTACAGGTTGTGCATCAAACCCAACCGGTAACGCAACGGTTGAAGTAAAACCTGTAGTAAGTATTACAGGCGATAATTCCTTGTGTATAGGCGGCACCACTACGGTATCCTCTTCAACAGGTGGTACCTGGGTATCCAATAATCCAGCTGTGGCAACCATTACGAATGGGGGTGTAATTACTGCCTTAACCGCAGGTACTTCAACTTTCAGATTTACGCAAACTTCCAATAATTGTAACTCATTGCCAACCGCTTCCATTACGGTTGTATCAGATCCCAGCCCATCAGTAAGTGGTGGGGATGTCACCATCTGTGCCGGGGGTACTGTACTGCTCACTTCTTCTGTAACGGGGGGATTGGGTACAACCACCTACCAGTGGCAAAGTTCTGCCAATGGTACCATTTGGTCAAATATTTCAGGAGCGACAGCTTCTTCTTATACGACGTCGTCTTTGATTTCCTCAACTTATTATCGGGTTAGTATTACACAAACAGGACAAGGATGTACTTCTACTGCCTCGGCTTCTTCGTTAATCACCGTGGTTCCAGATCCTTCCGTTTCGGTTACCGGCGGTGGTATCAGTGTTTGTAACGGAGCAACGGCAACATTAAACAGTGTGGTAACGGGAGGAACAGGTACACCTTCCTACCAGTGGCAAAGCAGCGTAAATAATACAACCTGGACAAATATCTCAGGGGCTACTTCAGCCAATTATACAACGCCCCCCATGACGGCTGCCAGGTATTATAGAGTAGCCCTGACCATGAGTGGAGTGGGTTGTGGTGCCGTCAATTCTGCGGGATCACAGGTAACCGTTAACCCTATTCCAGCCATAGCCATACAGGGAGAAACAACTATTTGTTATGGAGGATCTACCACACTTACTGCGGTTGGATCCGGAGGTACGCCTGCTTATACATTTAATTGGAGCTCAGGATTGGGAAGCGGAGATACCAAATCAATGGCCCCTGCAGTTAATACGGTTTATCAAATCACGGTTACCGATGGAGGTGGGTGTACAAGCTCATCAACCATTAATCTTACTGTGGAGGATTGTTGTACCCCACCGGCTGTAGATGCCATATGCACACCTCCTGCATCTTTCAATGTAAATGTGGTTGCCACAGGTATTAAGACATTCCAAAGCCTTACAGGTGTAAGCGCTTCCAATATTACCAACAGAATTAAAATTACGGGATCAGGTACAGTGGTTGTGAATCACGAGGATCTCGTGTTGAATAGCAGTTCTGCAGTACTCCAGATTGACGGACCAACTCTCATTGTTTTAGGTTCTATTAAAGTGGAAACTGCAGGTGCCAGATTTATACAAACTTCAGGTACTTTAAGGACTGTTAGGGATGTAAGACAGTATTCGAATACAGGTGTGTGTATATCCAATACGACTGTTGAAATAGGAGAAGAAAAAGCAGGATCCGAATTTTATAGCCTTGCCGATTGTTCAGCTGCATCCTTTATTAATGATGGAGGATATAGGTATTTATCTGGTGTATGTATGAACATTACACAGGATTTCCAACTTCAAAGTACCGGAAACGGCTCAGGAACCAACGGTGTTGACTTGATCATGAATTCATGTATTGAAGTAGGAGACAGAGGTGTCAGCAATGCAACCGCACATGCTTTGAACTCAAAAGACGCAGAAGATGGAGGTCAATGGCAGTCTTCCAGTACTCAAAATGTATATGGTACTACCATTGTATTGGCCAATGGCAACTTTCAGAACCTCAACAGAACCATGACGCTTTGTGATGTAAAAGTAAAAATTAATGATTCAGGCAGCTTTACCAACGCTTCCATTATGGAAGGATTTGAGCTTTGTGTGGCGGTTGATGATGTATTTGAAAACACCGGTATTTGGAGTTTACCGGATGTAAACTGGTATTCGAGATCACTCAATACAACCAACGTTCCGGGTGTTGGCCTCGAACAGACAGAATCTGCAATTTTAAGTCAGTGTTTCACCGGTTGTTCTTGCAGTGTTAATAATTGTGACAACTTTAGTGGAGACATAAACGGAGATGATGTCATTTGCATTGGAGAAAGCACAGGTATGGTTGCTTCAGGGGGCACTGTATACTTGTGGGAAAATGGAAGTACCAACACCAATATTGTAATTACACCTGTAATTTCTGGATGGCATGGTGTCTATATGGAAGATATCAATAAATGTTTTAAATACGATTCCATATATATAATTGTGAATCCACTGCCAAATGCCTTTGCAGGTACGGACAGTGAAGTATGTCTTGGAAGTAATGTTACTTTAACCGCCATTGGTACAGGAGGTTCTACACCCTACACTTATTTGTGGGAAAATGGCACAACTACTGCCAGCAGAAGCGTCAGCCCTTCTTCAAATACTACTTATACGGTAAGTGTCACCGATGCCAATGGATGTTCGAATGTCGATCAGGTTTTGGTTTCTGTCAATCCACTTCCCATTGCCAATGCCGGTCTGGACAAAGAGATATGTGCGGGATCATCAACTACAGTTACGGCCAGTGCCTCAGCGGGTACGGCTCCCTATTCCTATTTATGGAGCACTACCTCTTCGCTGCCTACAATTAATGTGAGCCCATCGGCTACTACCACCTATACCATTACCATAACAGATAGCAAAGGTTGTGCTCAATCCGACACCATGGTGCTTACGGTAAACACATTGCCGGATGCCAATTCCGGATCAGATACCCAGATTTGTATTGGTCAATCTACATCGCTATCAGCATCTGCAACCGGCGGCATCAGCCCATACACTTACCAATGGAGCAATGGGCATTCAGGCGCAACAAACATGGTAAGCCCTACCATAAGTACTACCTATACACTTACGGTAACAGATGCAAAAGGTTGTACCAAAACCGATCAGGTATTGGTCACCGTAAATCCATTACCCATTGCCAATGCCGGTCTGGATACTATGCTTTGCGTTGGCAATTCTGTAGATTTGTTTGGACAGGGAAGTGGAGGATTAAGTCCTTATACATTCGCCTGGAGCAATGGCACACTTACTGCTGCCAATGAAGTAATGCCCACAAGTACAACCAAATACTACTTAACGGTGACCGATGCCAACACTTGTTCAAGCAGAGATTCTGTAATCGTTACGGTTTACCCGATTCCGAACGCAGGACCGGATCCCGCTCCACAAAATTGTTACTCCATTGCTCAGATTATCATGAGCGCCACAGGAACAGGTACCTGGTCCATTGGCTCGGGTAGTGCAGGTACGGCAGACATTGGTTCTGTCACGAACCCCAATACGGATGTGTATAATTTTAGTAATCTAGGTTATTATTATTTAGTTTGGACCAATAGTGGAGGATGTAGAGACACAGCAACCTTGTTTGTAAACGATGCCTGTACATGTCCTATCTCCGACAACCTGGTAGATGCTCCTGCCAATGTCATATATTGTGGCTCTACAGGCACCCTTACCATCAATGGATATGCAGCTTATCCCTCTTCGGGCGTTTATCAATGGGAATATAGTTTCAACAATGGCAGTTTTTCCAATGCACCTGGAACCAACAACACCGAAGATTATACCACTCCCAACCTGGGAATCGGCACACATAAGTTTAGAAGAAGATTCACCACTACCTCAGGTGTTATTTGTTCCACATTGAGTAATACCATAGCCCTGGTGGTCAGAGATGTGCCTTCGGTAAGTAACCCAAGTATTGGTGCTATTTGTGCCGGGAAAAATGCCACCGTAACTCCTTCCAGTGGAGGTACCTGGACGAGCTCCAATCCGGCCGTTGCTACCATTACCAACTCTGGTGTTATCACAGGAATTGCAGCAGGGTCAGCCACGTTTACTTTTGCCAATAGCTTATCCGGGTGTGTTTCTTCGCCAACTTCAGCCATTACTGTCAATGACAAACCTGTAATATCACTTACAGGAGATGCCACCATTTGCCTGGGTACCCAAACTTCATTGATACCTTCTATAGGAGGTACCTGGACCAGCAGCAATCCTTCCATTGCTTCTATCAGCAATGCAGGTACGGTTACGGGGGTTAGTCCGGGTCAGGCTACTTTTACATTCACGGCAACTAGCACTGGCTGTGTATCATTGGTGAGTGCGCCCGTTACCGTAAGGAGCGTACCGCAAGTTATCATCGATTTCAATGGCTCTATTTGTGTTACAGATACATCAGAACTCACAGCTAATCCTACTTCAGGAACGCCCCCCTACACGTATCAATGGGTAGGTCCTTCACTTTCGGCCACCACAAAAAAAATAAATATCAATACTAACGGTAATTATACCGTTACTGTTTCTGATCAAAATTTATGTACGGCTGTAGCTACCGGCTTTGTTTATGAAAGGTTTGACCCGGTGATTGTATCTCTTGAAACCAGTGTTTGTGAAGGCAATTCGATGGTTTTAAATGCTGTAGCGAATGGAGCGGTAGATTATTTATGGAGCGAAAATGCAGGAAGTTCAACCAATTCTTTGGTGGAAGTATTCCCGGCGCCTCCTAGCACAACTTATCATGTACAGGTTACCAACACACATGGTTGCTCAGCTACAGCTACAGCCCTCATCAACGTAATTCCAAAACCCGATATAGAAATTACAGGATCTACTTCTATATGTATCGGTGCGCAGTCATACTTATTTCCTATATCAGGCGGCACATGGGTTGCCGGTTCTCCGGGTGTAGCATCTGTCACAAACGATGGCGTCATTTTGGGGTTGACAGGAGGTGCATCGAAATTTATTTACATTGATTCCATTACGGGTTGTCAGTCCGATTCATCTGCGAGTGTCATTGTGGGAAATAACCCCGTGATTGTTCGTACAGGTCCTGCCTCCATATGCGTGGGTTCAACTACTTCGTTTAGTCCTTCTTCAGGAGGGGTATGGACGAGCAGCAATCCGGATGTTGCCACCATCAGTAATAATGGTATTGTTACCGGTGTTAGTCAGGGAACGGCTACTTTTATCTTCTCCGTAGGTGGTACCAATTGTGTTTCATTGCCATCCGATCCCATTACGGTTAATCCACTTCCCAATATCAGTATTCTGGGGGATGATACACTTTGTATGGGGGAAAACTCATTGTTAAGCCCCAATTCTGGTGGAACCTGGACAAGCAGTAATCCTTTGGTTGCTTCCATCTCTCCAACAGGCGTAGTGTCTACTATTGGACCTGGAAAATCCAGTTTTGTTTTTACCCTTTCTTCAACCGGATGTAGATCTTTAGCTTCAGACAGTATTACCATTTATGCCAAACCCATTATCACCATTGCGGGGGATAGCGTTTTATGTGTTGGAGAGACTTCTCTAATGACAACCAACGAAATTGGAAGCTGGTTGAGCAGCAGCCCTTCCATTGCATCTATCAGTCAGACAGGATCCATTACTGCACAAGAACAGGGTCAGGCATCCTTTACCTTAACGTCTGCTGTTTCAGGTTGTGTCTCCAATGCTTCCCGACCTTTTTTGGTGAATCCTTTGCCGGTGGTTGTGCTTTCAGGATCAGATCAGATTTGTATAGGTTCCACCACCCAGCTCTATCCAATCAGCGGCGGAGTTTGGGAGTCATCCGATTCTCTGATCGCCTCTGTTAATAATGGTGGCCTTGTAACAGGTGTCAACATAGGAGAAGCAACGTTTGAATTTACAGACGCAGTTTCAGGGTGTAAAGCCGTTCTGGATACCAGCATTGAAATTTATGACAAACCCGCTATAGGCATTAATGGTCCGACTACCATTTGTGCAGGCGACACCAGTTATCTACTTCCTTCAACCGGTGGATATTGGCAAAGTACATCACCTGCCATTGCCACCGTAAGCAACGATGGTATTATCATTGGAGTGGATGGAGGAGAAGCTAGATTCATTTATACTGAGGGTGTTTCTGGTTGTATATCAGATACCAGTATTATGATCAGTATACTGGCACGACCCGTGGTTTCCTTCGATGGATCTGCTGAAGTCTGCGTCGGTGAAAATACACATCTTAGTCCGGCTTATGGAGGCATATGGACATCGCTCAATCCTGATTTGGCCAGCGTGACCATTGATGGCGAGGTGACCGCTTTATCGCAAGGTTTGGCTCGTTTTGTTTATCAGGAAATTGGAGGGTGTGAGTCTTTACCTACAGACAATCTTATCATTCATGCTGTTCCGGAAATTACCTTTGCCGGGTCTACAGTTTTATGCCCGGGAGAATCTTCATTGATTGTACCAACAACCGGAGGTACATGGATAAGTACCAATCCATCGGTTGCATCCATTGACAATAATGGGGTCATTAATTCGGTTGGCTTTGGTGTGGCTAAGTTTATATATACAGAGACTTCTTCGGGCTGTACATCTGATACATCTGGAAATTTAAATGTTTACAATGCACCTTTTGTTGTGCTTACCGGGTCTGCCAATATTTGTGTGGGCAGTACAACAAGTGTATCACCCACAATTGGGGGTGTCTGGATGAGCAGCAATCCATCTGTTGCCACCGTAAGCAATACGGGTGTTGTAACCGGAATTTCCTCAGGAACGGTTTCATTGAGTTTTACCAATACCGCTACTGGATGTACTTCGGTAACACCCATAAATATAACAGTGAATCCAAAACCTTCTGCTGCGCTCTCTCAAAGCAACATGTGTGCAGGTGATACCATTTTACTTGATTCACCTGAACCGGGAATCTGGTACAGTATGTCTTCAACCACGGCCAAAGTTATTTTGGGAGATTCGGTGATTGGTTTAAATCCTGGAGTAGCCTATTTTACATTTAAGAGCAATGCAACAGGTTGTGTGTCCTCCTATTCACCACCATTGTTTGTAAATCCAAAACCCTACGCTCAGGTAATAGGGCCACAAGAAATATGTGAAGGAGCCAATACTATTTTGGTGCCATCCGTAGGGGGTATTTGGCATTCATCCGATACCAATGTTGCCACTGTGGATAGCGAAGGTGTGGTAACTGCTGTCAGTGAAGGACAAGCCTATTTTACCTTCACCGAAATAAGCACAGGTTGCAAATCGCAGACAAGTGAAACAACTGTTTTTGTTACACAGGGTATCACGGTTCAAATCCAGGGTTCCACAGAGATATGTCTCGGATACAATACGCAATTATCATCATCATCAGAGGGGTCCTGGGAGTCACTAGATCCCAAAATAGCCGTAGTAGACAATAATGGCATTGTTACCGGAACCGGCCCGGGTAGGGTAAGTTTTGCATTTACAGAATCAGGAACGGGATGTAAAGCAACGTTGCCTTCAGAAATAGTTTTGGTCCGTAATTGTATTGACCCGGATTTTAATGTTACACTAAAAAACAAGACCGTCACAGGAAATGTGGCTACCAATGATGATGTGCCTACAGGTACTTCGTATGAGGTGGTGTATACAACATTGTCTAAACCATTGGGAAGTGTCGATTCATTAACCATTGCGCCCAATGGGCAATACCAGTTCAAAGCCAATATGCCCGGTAAATATGTTTACAAAGTGTCGGCATGTGTGCCTCCAGTTGCTTATAACTGTCCAACCGCCCAACTTACCATTACAGTTTTGGATATCAGTAATTCTGTTCAGTCAGCTGTCGCCAATACTGATTTCGCTACCAATGATGCAGATGCACCGGTCAATTTAAAAATTACTCACAATGATCAATGCGTTAGTGGTTATCCATGTGGTATTGATATATCAACCCTGGAAGTGATTGAAGGGCCACATTTCGGCACTTATTTCATCAATACAGATGGTAGTTTGTCTTACACACCTGATTCAGGCCATGTGGGGATGGACACCATTGTATATGAGGTTTGTCTTTTAGACGATCCCGGGCATTGTTCGCAGACAGAATTAATATTGGTTTCCAATTCGGCAACCGCAGAAAACTCAACAGTGGCTGCAGATGATTTCTTCTCTGTATGGCAGGGCGAGACATTGACTGCAAATCTGGTTATGAACGACACAGACCCCGAAGGTGATGCGCAACAAATCACGGCTCGTGGAAGTTCTTCAAGTCCCATAGAAATTTCGGAAGGCAGCTATTTCATTGAATCCAATGGTGTTTTGAACTTTACGCCGACATCAACTTATACTGGGCCGGTAGATATTACCTATACCTTATGTGATGAAAACGGATTTTGTACAAACGCCACAGCGCATATTTTGGTGTTGGAGCCCATGAGTTTGAGAATACGGGTGTATTTGGAAGGAGCCATGATAGACAATAACAATGCTTTCTCACAATTGGGCAGACCGCTAATGCGAGATAACCTGAGAAAAGGCCCTGAATCTGGGTTAAATGTCATTCCTTTGAAAGATCCTTACAAATTCCCAACACAATATGTGGATATTACCCAATATTACAACTTCATCATGCCCGGCATCCTGCCGCAATACGATGAAATTACCGATTCTGCAACAGTCTTCTCAGTAGAGGGAGATGACGCCATCGTTGATTGGGTTTTTGTTGAGTTGCGCAGTAAAGACAATTATCGAACGGCCATAGCCACACGGTCAGGTCTTTTGCAAAGAGATGGCGATATTGTAGACCTGGATGGTGTAAGTCCGCTTGGTTTTGCTGGTTTAACTGTGGATAGCTTTTATGTAGTGGTGCGTCACCGAAGTCATTTGGGTGTGATGTCCAGGCTTGTATCCAGAAACCAATTGGTTGATTTTACATCTGTGAATACTCCTGTCTTTGATTTTGGATTATCACTCAACAATGGCTACGATTATACCAATTCAGCCACCAATACAGCTACAAAAAATGGTTACCGCACACTTTGGGCCGGAGATTTCAATGGTGATGGCAAACTGAAATTCACCAATCCAAGTGATGATATCAATGTACTTTATTTTGATATCCTTTTCCACGAAGGAAACCCCAACGCCAATGCCAATTTCAATTTTGGCTATGGTTATTACCAGGGTGATGTCAATATGAATGGAAAAATCAAATTCGATAATCCGAATGATGATAAAAACCTGCTGTATGCACAGATCCTTTTCTATAAATTGAATGCAGAGTTTATCTCCAATTTTAATTTCTTTATCCAGCAGATCCCCTAAATTCTTTTTTCTTTTTTTTTTTCAACTTTGAAATTATGACGCCGTGTCATAATTCAAACCTTGTTTATTAGCAGGTTTGAGCTACTTGCGACATATATTAAATAATATATGCAAGTGTATTAAACTGTAATTTAGACAAGTATTTACAAATTGTCAAAAAATTTAAATTTGATTTTTCCCAAGCGTCAATGTTTTTACATTTTGCTGAAAAAAGTATTTATCCATTAGGGGTTGGCTTCACTTCTCTGTCCATATCATGTACATAGTGTGAAGTAAGCTTTCGGAGTTTCCGGAATATGAGATCATAGTATGTATAGGCCTAACAAGCCACCAAAACTTACTAAAAGCACAATATTTTGGAACAGCTAACACAAGCATGTGGCAAAGCCGCATCATGGAAAAAGTCAATTGCCTTTTCTCTGGCAATCTTCATCCTGGGAGCACTCAATGCTCAAAATCCTATCGCGGGAAATCAGGGTTTTCAAATCATCACCGAGGGTAATTTTACTTCTGCAGGCAGTCACCATATCCATGGTCCGCTGGCAGTGGGAGGCAACCTGGTCATCAACACCTCTGCTACCAGTGAGGTCAATATGGACAATGTGGGCACCTATGTGTTTCCCGGAGATGGTACAACTACTACCGGTTTATTGGTGGCGGGAAGTGTAACCTGGACGGCAGGAAACATGAATGTATTGAGCAATAAATACATTCACATTGGCAACAGTGCAGGTTCAACCTCAGGTGACAATGGCAACAATAGCAATACCCAGGTTTATCCATCGGGTACCTCTTACAGCAATGCCAAGAGAATTACCGGTTCGATTGACCAAACACCCAATCCTGCCGTATTTCAGAGTAGCAGCTTTGATTTTGCCTCTTTGTTTGACGACTACCGAAACAACTCTTTCGGTTTGTCTAATTGCACAGGCAATGTTCAGTTGTTGAATTCCAGTGGAGCAGCTATTTCCGGCAATAACGTTTCTTCTGCACAACCGGTAAAAATTAACTCCCTGATCAACGGAATCAATCACCTTAAATTGACTACAACTTCGTTGAATAACATTACTGAATTAAAATTTGAGGGTTCTGGCATTCCCAGTGCTTCCAAAATACTTGTCATCACTGTAAACCTTACAGCCAACTTTACATGGAATAACTCGAATATGCCTGGAATTTCAAATGGCCAGGCACCTTATATTTTGTGGAACTTTTTTGGTTCAAACACCGTGAATCTGACCATCAATACAGCCAGCTTGATTTATGGAACCATTTTTGCCCCTTCCATGAACCTGATTAAAACGGGTACGGGTGACATCGATGGTAACATCATTGCTAAAACAGCTTCGCTTGGATTAGGCGAAATACATTTCTACCCTTTTGCTGCAGACGTTCCCAATTGTTGTTCAAATGTTACGACGGCGGGTACCATTGCAGGAAATGAAACGGGTACGTGTGGCTTTGATCCAGCTGCAACTACAAGTACAGCCAGCGCATCAGGTGGTTCAGGTACCCTTGAGTACCGTTGGGAACAATCAACGGACAACTGGGTTACTTTTAGTGAAATCAGTGGTGCCACTTCCACCACCTACAATCCTGGCGTAATTTATAGTACAACCCAATACAGAAGAAAAGCAAGACGCAGAGGTTGTGATGTGTGGGTATACTCCAACGTCATTACAAAAACCATTTCCAACATGCCTACTGCCAACGCTGGTGTAGATCAATCTCAGTGTGAAAATGGTGCCTTTATTTTAAAAGGTAATACACCTTCCTCAGGACAAACTTCTTCTTGGAGTGTAGTGAGTGGTACCGTTTACAACTATACAGGCTTCTCTGACCCGGTACTTGATGTTTCTCTGCCGGCAGGAAATACGGCTACTTTGAGATATTCTGTAGTCAACGGTTTGTGCACGGCAACAGATGATGTAACCATTACCAATACCACCGGTTGCAGTACAGCTTGTAATAACCCCATCAATAATAATGGAGATTTGGAAACAGAAGGCAATGCCAATAACTTTAACCTTACTTTTAATTCTACTCCAGCACTTTTGATTACCTCCACGATTGCCCCTCCCTATTGGTCTGAGCGCTACGGTGGAAATACAACCAACACCTCCACTTTTCAAGGGGCTTTCTACATCAAGAAAACGGGTACGGCAAGTGATCCACACAGTGGCACCCATATGATTTATCTGAATGGAGGAAGTTTTTGCCTATCTTCTTTTGCTACAAATGCCAATATCCAATGTGGTAAGACATATAAATTTTCTGCATGGATAGCAGCATACACCAATGGAAGCACTCAGTCAAATGCAACCTTTGCACTTGAGGCATCCTCATCTTCTAATTCCAATTCTTTTGAAGATAAATTAGAACTGGTTGCACCCAAAAGTAACTCCTGGAACGACCTTAACTGGCAGAGATATGAATTTCTAATAACCATTCCCTACAATAATATGACATGGGGCGACTTCTACTTTACCAGTTACGATGCCACCAAGGGTTTTTTAATTGATGATGTATGTATTACAGAAGTAAGCGGTGGCTCTTCAGCCTATGTAGGTCTCGATCAGTTTGGTTGCTCCAATGTATTTACGCTTTCATCCAATACACCGGCTTCGGGATATACAGGTACCTGGTCTGTCAATAGCGGTTCGGCTACCTTATCAAGCACTAGTTCTACCAGCCCTACGGCCACCATTACTTCCGGTAGTGCGGCCAGTTTCAAATGGACCGTTAGCAATGGCACGTGCACATCCGTAGATTATGTCAATGTAGGTTACACTTCAGGAACACCAATAACTGTCAATAACCAAACGATATGTGCAGGGTCTTCAGCTACCCTAACAGCAAGCGGCTGCTCTTCCAACCTTTCCTGGAATACAGGTGCTACTACCTCATCCATAACGGTGAGTCCATCTTCTACAACTACCTATACAGTCACCTGTACACCAGCATCAACGGCCAATTTACTGTTGAACCCTGGTTTTGAATCTTCTACCAACTTTCAGAATTGGAGCAACTGGGCAAATTCAAGTGTTACAACCACAGCCGGAGAATTCAGATCAGGCTCCAAGGGTGCCAAAGCAGACGGCACTTCCGACTGGGCCGGCTTTGGACAGGATGTGGCTGTTACCCCAGGTCAATACATTACTGTTTCTTTCTGGGCAAAAACTACCAATCCGGGAGCT
This sequence comes from uncultured Saprospiraceae bacterium, assembly GCA_937973565.1. GTDB lineage: Bacteria > Bacteroidota > Bacteroidia > Chitinophagales > Saprospiraceae > JADKBO01. Next base: position 51,822 of record CALJKQ010000111.1, read on the forward strand.
ATGCCGGTTGTGGGTTATAAATTTTTCACTTCTTCTTTTGCCGAATTGCAAAGCATGATTACGGCAGATGTAACTACAGGTACTTTCACAAAATATACGCTTAATGCAGTGGCACCACCTTCGGCTGCTTATATACAAATAGTAGTCTCAACCAGCAAAGGCGGTATTTTGTATGTAGATGATCTGGAAGTTACACGATCAACAGGTTGTATATCAACAGCCTCTGGTACGGTTACGGTTTCCAATGCTACACTCAATATGGGAACCCTGGCAGTGAGTGGTTGCATTGACCATCCCATCCAGGATGTGGCTACAGTGTCAGTTCCCATTAGCTGGACCAACGCACCATCAGGAGATAAAATCAGAGTAATGCTGAATAATAAGATCGAATTGATCGATGTTTCCGGAGGGGCTACGTCTCCGCAGACGGTTGTATTTGTGGTACCCGCTGACGGTACAGCAAATCAAACCGTAAATGCAAGCTGGATCAATACTACAGGATGTAATGCATCGAGAACCTTCAATGCACCAACTTCTTGTACTTCCAATACTTTAAACTGTAACATCCTATACCTATGTGGTTTAGATAAACCTGCAGACGGTGACGCCTGGGATCATGGTTTTATAGATTATCTGGATGCAGTGAATGGGGGAATCGTTACACCGGTATTGGTTAAGGCGGATGCCAGTGGGTATGGTTTTTATAATCCCAATACAAACGCCCCTATGTCCGTTACCCTAAATAATTATAAAATGATATTGATATCTCCTACTACACAAGGATATATTTCTAATGATTTGAAAAATTACCTGAAAAATTATACGGGAGGAATTTTAAACATGAACTACGATATGTTGGATGACCTCGGCATGATTACGGGTAGCAATACTGCATATTGGGGTACAGCTGCGTATGTAGACAATAGTACTTCTATGGAGATGTACAATTACGACAACATAGCACCTATCAATAACTATGTATTCACAGGAGGCAACTACAAATCAGGCGCCAGCGCCAATCTGTGGGCGGCATCAGGCAACGCTTCAGCAGGCACGAATGGCATTGGTTTTAACTATGAAGCCCATGAATTGAGTGGTACCATTTCAACAACCCATGGTGCGAGGGTTCACCTTGGTTTCCATATGAATGGTTTATATGCCAATTCAGCCAATGGTGGTGCTTTACCGGCCCCCGCTTCCTCCTATTTCCATCCCACAAAACACCTTACTTTAACAGCCAAAACCTACCTCGAAAGAGCCATCCTTGAGGCGGTAGGTGGATGCCAGGATGAAATATGCAGCAATGGCATTGATGATGACGGCGATGGCCTTGAGGACTGTGCCGACCCGGATTGCGGACTTATTACCAACCGTGAATTTGACGAAAGCACTACAGGATGGCAGTTATTTGTTCAGTCCGGCAACTCTGCTTCTTTATCTATTGATAAAACAAATCAAATTTCAGGATCTAATTCAGCTAAAGTTGTGATCTCTACAACCCAAAATGGTACCGATTGGCACGTACAATTGGTACAAACTGCAAAAACTTTGGTAGCCGGTACAAAGTATACAGTATCGTTTTCTGCAAAAGCATCTACTTCGCGTACAGCTTCGGTATCTCTCCAATTGGGAGCTTCTCCTTTTACCAATTATTTTAGCCAAAGTTTTACTATTGGAACTACGCCTCAGCAATATACCTTTGATTTTATTGCATCCACATCTGTATCCAATGTTTCATTTTTATTAAACCTGGCTAAAGCTACAGGTACTATATACATAGATAATGTTCAGGTCAAAGAAAGATGCGAAATTTGTAACAATGGTCTGGATGACGATGGCGACGGTTTAACCGATGCTTTGGATACAGATTGTAATTCGTGCGAATTCGTTGGCCAAAACCTGGTCACCAACGGTGAATTCGAAGCTGGTAACACCGGCTTTATTTCTGACTACAGCTACACCAGTCCAACAGCAATGTGCGGCAACTGGGGTATATACAGTATCGTAAGCAGGATTACAGAAGTGGGAGCTCCTTTGGGCTGTAACAATGGTATTTGGTCTGCTGCCGATAGAAATAGCGCTGGTGGAAAATATATGCTTATAGACCCTAGCGCAGCTACAGGAATTAATGACCGTATATGGTCACAAACGGTTACCGTATGCCCCAATACAGATTATGTATTTTCTGTATGGACTAAAAATGTTTACTATTCAGAGGCAGCAGGGTATTCCGGAGTGGATCCCAACTTCCAGTTTACCATCAATGGCATTGCACTTAGTGGAGCAAACTTTATTATGCCTCGTCAGGCAAAAGCCGATTCTCTTACCTGGATCAAAGTACAAGGCACTTGGAATTCGGGAGCTGCAACATCAGCTACGTTAAGAATTGCAAATATGATTCCCGGTAATTATGGAAATGACCTCGCCATTGATGGTATCTACTTTGGGTTGTGTGGCAAAACAGTAGCCATCACTACGCCTGTGACTACTTTCTGTGAAGGTACCAATACCAATATCCAGGCTAACCTGGAAACACTCAATTCCAACTGGTCATTCTATGAATGGCTGAAGGATGGTGTTGTAGTGGCATCGGGTGCAACCGCTACTTCCTATTTGGCAACCGCACCCGGTACTTATGTGCTTAGAGCATACAATACTTCCAACAATTCCGGTTGTCCGCAGGCAAGTAATTCAATTACCTTAGCTATGACGCCCAGACCTGCCACGGGGACGTTGAGTGCTTCCAATGTTTGTGTGGGCGGTATGTCTAGTATTACACCTTCAACAGGGGGCACCTGGACATCCAGCAATACAGCAGTGGCTACCATTACCAATGCCGGTGTCATTACCGCTGTAGGAGCAGGTACTGCTACCTTTACTTTTACTCAAACATCCAATGGTTGTGTTTCTCTGCCATCTGCAACGCTTACGGTTGCAGGCGATCCTTCAGTATCTGTGGGAGGTGCTGGCATAACCATTTGTTCCGGAGGAACAGCTGCTCTTGCCAGTACCATCACAGGAGGTACGGGTACCACTACTTATGTTTGGCAAAGTTCACCCAATAATAGTACCTGGACAACCATTTCCGGTGCTACTTCTTCTACCTATAATACACCTGTTCTTACATCGAGCATGTACTACCGTGTTTCTATTACACAGGCAGCCTCTGGTTGCGGTACTGCAACATCAGGTTCTGGACTTGTGACCGTAGTGGCCGACCCGGCTGTCACAACAACAGGCGGTGGAGTTACTGTATGTGAAGGATCAACTGTAACACTGAACAGCAGTATTACAGGAGGTGCAGGCACAACTTCCTATCAATGGCAGAGCAGTACAAATAATGTTACTTATAACAATATCAGTGGTGCTACAAGTGCCAATTTCACTACCCCGGCATTGACTGCATCGATATATTACAGAGTTTCGATCACACAGACAGGTATTGGTTGTGGAGCAGCCACTTCTGCGGGATCTTTGATCACCGTTAACCCCAAACCGACAGTTTCCATAACAGGTGCAAACCCCGTTTGTGCGGGTTCGACCACATCTATGTCTCCATCAAGTGGGGGTACCTGGTCTTCCAGCAATACAAGTATTGCTACAATCAACAACTCAGGTGTAGTAACTGCCATTGCAGCAGGTTCCGTTACTTTTACCTTTACCAATTCTGCAACAGGTTGTGCATCTAATCCGTCTGCTGCCATCACGATCAATGGAAGGCCTACTGTTTCTGTAACCGGCCCTTCCACCATATGTTCAGGCAGTACCACTACCTTATCACCAGGTACAGGAGGAACCTGGACATCCAGCAACACCACTATTGCTACCGTTACTAATGCAGGTGTAGTTACAGGTCAAACATCCGGAACAGCTACCTTCACATTTACGCAAACATCAACAGGTTGTGCTTCATTGCCAACCACTGCCATAACAGTTGGAGCTGGTCTGACATCTAACATTAATTACAATGGATCTGTATGTCTCACACCAACTTCACAGCTTACAGCTACCAGAACTGGCGGCACTTCTCCTTTCACCTATGCATGGTCTGGCCCTTCAGGTTTCACTGGAAATACCCAGACTGTAAGCATTACACAAAGTGGAAATTATTACTTGACCATTACCGATGCAACGGGTTGTTTGTCTACCACAAATGGCTTTGTTTACAGTCAATTTATTCCAAGTGCAACAGCCATACAAACCACCGTTTGTGAAGGTCAAACCGTTCAACTGACTGCTAGTGGCACCAATGCCGTTAATTATTTATGGAGTGCCAATGCAGGCAGCGCTGCTACTTCCATAGTTACGGTAACACCCACACTGCCTTCGTCTACATATACAGTAACAGTGACCAACAACTTGGGATGTACAGGCTCTGCCAACTCCACCATTAGCGTAAATGCTAAACCTACTGTAAGCATTACAGGATCAACTTCTGTATGCGTTGGTTCTACTACCCAATTATCACCTTCTTCGGGCGGAACATGGCTTAGTTCTGATGGATCAAAAGCTACAGTTACCAATACAGGTTTAGTTACTGCGCTGATGGCGGGCACCGTCAATTTTACTTTCACTTCCACAGCTACCGGTTGTGTATCCAATCCAACCGGCAATGTTACTGTAAATGCCAACCCCAATGCAGGCCCCGATCCCAATGCTTTGGATTGTTTTGAAACAGGTACAGTTAACATGGGTGCTTCTGGTACAGGAACCTGGACCTTAGGAGCCGGAAGTGCAGGTACAGTCAACATCGTCAGCCCTACAAGCCCAACTTCAACTGTAAACACTTTTTCTACTTTTGGGAATTATTATTTGGTATGGACCAATGCCCAGGGCTGTAGGGATACATCAAAAATTATGGTAAATGATGCTTGCGATTGCGTAATTTCAAACAATTACATTACTACTCCGCCTACCACTACATTCTGTGTCAGCAGCGGAGCTATTACCATTAATGGTTCCAAACCCAATCCATCCTCAGGAAATTATCAATGGATGTATTCACTCAATGGCGGGGCTTATGCAAATGCACCGGGCACAAGTAACGAACAAAACTACACCACCGTTGCTTTAGGTGTAGGAACACACAAATTCAAGAGGATGTTTACCAAACTTACCGGTAAGGTCTGTAGCCTTGAAAGCAACGAGGTGACCTTGATTGTAAACGCCAAACCTACGATTACACAACCAGCTCAAACTACTTTATGTGTAGGTACTACGACTACTATTACGCCAACAAGTGGTGGTACCTGGTCATCAAGCAATTCAGCGGTAGCTACCATTACCAATGGAGGAATTATTACTGCAGTAAGTGCAGGTAGCGCCACATTTACCTTTGTTAACTCAACCACGGGCTGTGCTTCTGATGCCAGCAATGCCATCACAGTAAATGCAAAACCGGTAGTTTCTGCACCATCCCAAAATGTGTGTATGGGTAGTACGCTTAGCCTTTCTCCTTCATCCGGTGGCAGCTGGGCTTCATCCAATTTGGGTATTGCAGCTGTATCAAGTCAGGGGGTAGTATCTCCCGTGGCTGCAGGTACTGTCAATTTTACTTTTACTTCAGCTACCACAGGTTGTAGTGCTTCTTTGGCTTCTGCCATCAATATAAGAAGTTTACCATCTGTAACCATAGATTACAATGGTTCGATTTGCCTCACGGATACATCCAAATTAAAAGCTTTGATAACAGGCGGAATTTCACCATTCACTTATAGTTGGACAGGCCCTTCATCCTTCACAGCAAATCAGTCTATTGTTCCCATTACAGCCAACGGGAATTACTATTTGACAGTGACCGATCAATACTTGTGTCAGGCTACTACTTCGGGATTTGTTTATGAAAGATATGAACCAATCATTGTTTCATTGCAGACCAATATCTGTGAAGGTCAAAGTATAGACTTACAAGTGAATGCCGGTTCAGCTATTTCTTACCAATGGAGCGCAACTGCCGGCAATGCAACAAGTCAGTCAGTGACTGTATTTCCTGCTGTCCCTTCAACATTGTACAAAGTAACGGTTACCAACCTCAATGGCTGTTCAGCAGTAGCTTCTGCCAATATCACTGCAACACCGAGACCAACGGTTTCTATTACCGGCTCATCCAGTATTTGTATTGGCAGTACTTCTACGTTATCGCCTTCTACAGGGGGTATATGGGCAAGCTCCAATCCTTCTGTAGCAATTGTAAACAACAGCGGCCTGGTTACAGGAATTGCCAACGGAACAGCAACCTTTATTTTCACGCAATCATCCACAGGATGTACATCCAATCCCACAACACCGATTTCAGTTTCTGGAAAACCAGTTACTGCATTTTCAGGGGCAACTTCTATTTGTATTGGAGATCAGACCACCATTACACCCAATTCAGGTGGTATCTGGACAAGTTCAAATACAAGCATAGCAACCATTACCAACCAGGGTGTAATCACGGCAGTTTCAGCAGGTAGTGCAACTTTTACCTTCACTTTGTCTGGTTCAAGTTGTACTTCTGACGCTTCATCTCCGTTAACCATAAATGTTAAACCATCAACAGTTTACACGGGTCCGACAGACATTTGTGTGGGTGAATATACTACTCTCAGTCCTTCAAATGGCGGAACCTGGACAAGCTCCAATACGGCTGTTGCTACCATTCAAAATAATGGTGCCGTTTATGGCATTAGCGCCGGAACGGCTACTTTCACCTATACCGATGCCGCTTCGGGTTGTCAATCTATCCCAAGCAATCCGGTAACTGTAAATGCGAAACCGATTATTACAGTTAATGACAATGAATTATGCGTGGGTGAAACGCTGCAGCTTATTGGCTCAGAAGGCGGTTTTTGGTCTTCTGTAAATACCAACACAGCCATCGTGGGCAACACCGGAATTGTAACGGCTTTGGCACCGGGTCAGACAGGATTTGTACTCACCTCACAAGCCACCGGATGCGTATCCAATCCATCCGCATTGATTACGGTTAATGCAATTCCTACCATCGTCTTTACAGGCCCCACCTCAATTTGTATTGGCAGTACTTCCTCTATGTCGCCTACATCGGGTGGAACCTGGATCAGCACAAACCCGGCAGTGGCAAGCATCTCTAATGCTGGTGTTATTACGGCTCTTGCGGTTGGACAAACAACATTCCGTTACACATCTTCTGTATCGGGTTGTTCTTCTGTACCATCCAATCCATTCCTCGTTTACAATAAACCATCAACGCAGATAGCAGGAAGTTCAAGCATTTGTGTGGGAAGCAATACACAATTGTTGCCTTCAGCAGGAGGCGTTTGGCAAAGTACCAATCCATCTGTTGCCATGGTAACCAATGGCGGTTTGGTAACAGGTCTTACTACCGGAACTGCTCAGTTCATTTTCATCGAATCCATCAGTGGTTGTACTTCTGATCCAACTACGGCTGTGGCAGTCCTTACCAAACCAAACATCCATTTCACGGGACCTAATACCATCTGCGTGGGAAGTACAACTTCGCTTTCTCCTGCTGCTGGGGGTACATGGCAGTCGAGCAATACTTCGGTTGCTACCATCAACAATGCAGGGGTTGTTACCGGATTATCACAGGGCATGGTTAACTTTACATTTACCCTCAATGCAGGATGTGTATCTGACCCTTCTGATTATCTCACAGTTAATGGTAAGCCCAGTATTTCTGTAACAGGCCCTCTGGCCGTGTGCCAGGGCGCTACTACGCAATTGCAACCTTCAACGGGTGGAACCTGGGTTAGTTCCAAACCTTCCGTAGCAACCATCAACAACAATGGTGTGGTATCAGGTTTGACAGCAGGTACAGTTAAGTTTGTATTTACAGAATCTTCATCAGGATGTGTATCTGATTCTTCTGCAGCCATTACCATCAACCCGGCTCCATTTATTTCATTGCCGGGCAGTCCCAATGTATGTGTTGGAAGTTCGGTGAATATATTCCCTAGTGTAGGTGGTATATGGATAAGTTCCAATACCTCCGTAATATCTGTAAGCAATACAGGTGTTGCAACAGGTATAAACACAGGATTAGCTCATTTGAAATTTACAAACACCAATACAGGTTGTACATCCGCTGACAGTATTACTCTCAACGTGCTTGACAGACCTGTGGTAACCTTACCACAACCTACACTTTGTGTGGGAAGTACATTAAATCTTACAGCTCCGTTCGCTGGTACTTGGACAAGCCTCAATCCCACAATCGCCAGCATTTCTGCCGGCGGAAGTGTTGTAGGTTTAAGCCAGGGCATCGCCAGATTTACCTTTAAAAATACAGCTACGGGTTGTACATCCAATCCAAGCAACGGCCTGGTTGTAAATTCAAGACCTTATGTATCTGTAGCAGGTTCAGGAGAGATTTGTATAGGAAACGAAACTACACTGGTTCCTTCTACAGGAGGCACCTGGTCTTCGTTGCAACCAGCTATTGCTTCTGTATCCAATGCAGGTTTAGTAACAGGCCTGGCAGAAGGAAATGCGCATTTTGTATTCACGGATGGTGCCACCGGCTGTCTTTCAGATAGCACCATTGCCGTTCAGGTTAATCCTGCCCTGACAGCAGCAGTGCTGGGAGATGCCATCATCTGTATGGGTTACCAGACCAGACTTTCACCCATCAGTGGTGGTATCTGGTCCAGTAATAATCCAAAAGTTGCCATGGTCGATAATGGAGGTTATGTTACCGGATTAGCCCCCGGTAAATCAGGTTTTGTGTTCACTCAAAACGGTACCGGTTGTATGGCCACTCTTCCGGATGATGCTGTTACGGTTAAACCTTGTGTCGATCCTGATTTCAATGTCACCTTTGCCAATGTTTTAGTTTCCGGCAACCTAAGCACAAACGATGAGGTTCCTGCCGGTACTACATACAACAGTACCTTCCAATTGATCAAAAAGCCAACGGGTTCTTTGCCTTACCTCACAGTCAATGCAGACGGCAGTTATAACTTTACAGCCAATATGCCGGGCGTGTATGAGTACAAGGTTCCGGTTTGCGTTGCACCTGCCACAGTGGGATGCCCTACTGCTGACTTGACCTTTACGGTTGTAGACGGCGCTGCATTACCTAAAACAGCAATTGTTAATACAGACGTAGTCCATGCCATGAAGTGTGGCCCTGTTGCTTCAGCTCCTGTAATACCTCAGGTTTTGAACAACGATCAATGTATTTCAACCGAAAATTGTATAGTGATGGGCAGTACCATTGACATCACTAAAAATCCCAACAACGGAGCCGGGATGATCGATGTAAACGGCAATGTCAATTATACGCCCACGGCTTTGATGATTGGTTTGGATACCATGAAATATGAAGTTTGTGTTGAAACAGGAAGTATGTGTAGAGAGGCCATGATTTTGGTAACAGTTCACGACTCAACAGCGATAAACTCAACCAATGCCACGGATGACTTTTATCCCATACATAAAGGCAGTACGCTTGAGGTCAACATTTTGGATAACGACACCGATGCTCAGGGAGACAATCAGGCAGTAACTCCGCAGGGCAGTCAGTCAGCACCTGTTGTTATAGCTCAAGGATCTTATTACATCACAGCAAACGGAGATTTATTCTATACGCCTGCCTCCAACTTCAGCGGTCCATTGGATATTGTTTACAATATATGCGATGACAATACAAATCCTACGTGTTCAAAAGCTACGGTCCATATCCTGGTGATCGAACCATTGACTTTGCGTGTAAGAGTTTACCTCGAAGCCGCTTTGGTTAATAACAATAATGAAACTTCCAGTACCGGACGTCCTTTGATGAGAGACAACCTCAGGGTGAATCCATTCAACGGAGCCAATAACATTCCGGTTAAAGATCCATACAAATATGCTACAACCTGGGTGGATGTTACTTCAAACTTTGTTCACAAGGGGGCAGGTTTAAGCCAGTCAGGTATCATCGCCGACTCAGCCACCGTATTTGGCGTGACAGGCGAGAATGCGATCGTAGATTGGGTGTTCGTAGAATTGCGCGACAAGAATGAACCAACCTTCGTATTGTCAACCCGTTCCGGTTTACTCCAACGAGATGGAGATGTGGTAGATACCGATGGCATTAGCCCTCTGACCTTTGGAGGGGTTGCAGAGGATAGCTTCTATGTGGTGGTAAGACATCGATTCCACTTGGGAGTTGCTTCACAGCTGGTTGCCAGAAATACCCTGGTTGACTTTACGGTGCCGTCTACTCCGGTCTTCAATTTTGGAACCAGCAAGAATGGCATCTATGACTACACAGGCTTATCTCAAAACGAAAATGTTAAGTATGGTTACAATGCCATGTGGGCAGGTGACTTTAATGCGGATGGTAAAATTAAGTTTACCAATCCTGCCGACGATCTCAACTTCCTGTTTTTTGATATCCTGATCCATCCGGACAACACTTTTGGCAATGCCAACTACAATTTCGCCTACGGTTACTATCAGGGAGATATGAATATGAATGGCAAGATCAAGTTCGACAACCCGGATGACGACAAGAATTTGCTTTATGCACAGATGTTGTTCTATCCATTAAATACACAGTACTTGTCAAATTTCGACTTTTTCATACAACAGGTACCTTAAGAATAAAACTTACAGCACACTTATGGAGCCATCATTCTCAGCAGGAGAATGGTGGCTTTTTTAATTCAAATCTTTTCTCCAGGCTTGGCTGCTAAATGACAATGCAATTAAAGAATAGGATTCTGACAATACCAGGGTGTAAAATCATGATCAAACGCTGGTACATCTCCCCTGAATTTAGGGTATGTCCACTATTTTATACAACAGAATCTCTGTTTTAATTGCCGTTTGATAAGACTTTTACGAATCAATAAATCTTTAACGATTTTGATCTTCTGATTCATGCAGACATTAAATAGGTTGACAGACCAATTAAATTTTATTCTGATTGACCCATTTCCAGGCAAAGAGGTCGGTTTCAGTTGATAGAGTGTCAGCTTTTTTACCAAGTGTGCTTATTTGATTACATAGTAGTTAATATTTTCAACTTACTGTGTATCATTGGGGTATGTTTATAGCTATGGAAATGGCCCGTTATTTTTTCATCGCCAAAGTCGACTTTGGTAATATTTTAAACAAAATGGAAAAATTTCTCAAAGTGCCTAAGGGTATAAGCTTTTCCAGCTGTCTATTCTATGAATTGAATCTCGGCACAGAATTTGCACTGAGTGAAAAGACATTAATAAAATTTTTAATATTTAAAACTAAAATGTTAATTTCCAATGGCTTGTAAAATAACATTCTCATCAATTGCCAAGGTTTCAGCTGTAGTAATGTGCCTGAATTTACCTTTAATGGCGCAAATAAAGAAAGTAAATTTCCAGTTGAAGTTCAACACGGAGACTTCTTTATACGACTGTTACCTGCGTGTAGCGGAAGGAAATGCTTTCACTAAAAAAGAAAGGATCCAGTTCAATGCTCAGGTTTCTTTTGTGTTGCCCGCAGAGGCGGAGATGAACATCATCGAGACCCACATGCCATTGCAAGACAACCTTCATTTTGGAGGGTCAAAACCTGCAAAATGGTATATAACCAACAAAATTGAAAACCCTGCTGACTTGAGAGGCTCCAGGATTATCAGTGTTACACCGGAACTGTCACCAACAGGTCAATACAACGAATTGCGCGAAGGGGATGAAGTTAAGTTGTTTAGCTTCAATGTTTACCCGCTCCCTGTTTGTGGTGAAGCAGTCAGGTTGTTTGAAAACCAAAAAGATCCCAGCAGTGCCGCAGAAGGTATGAGAGGCGGAGACTTTAGCAATGGATTTACCATCGGAGGAACAGCTCAGAAATATAGCGGCAACCTTCCAACAGTCCACCCTGCATTGCCTCAGGGCAATATTCAATCTGAAATAAATGCTACGGTTGGTGAAACGGTAGTTTTGGAAGCAGGAGAATGGAAGCACGCTTCTTCATATGTTTGGACAGGCCCCAACGGCTTCAAATTCCAGGGAAAAGATGTTGTGTTTTCTCGTGTGGGTGCTGAAAAGGCAGGTAAATATACTTTGACAGTTACGTCAGATCTCGGATGCGAGACCAAAAGAAGCCTCGATCTGAATGTACTTACAGCTGAAGATCTTGAAAAAGCGACTACAACACAAACCGTCTCTCAAGCTGAAGCGACTGTAAAAGTAAACAATGATAATTATTCGGCAAGGGTTTATCCCAATCCGGCCAGTTCTTTCATCAATCTTACCATCAACGCACAAAGGGGTGCAAATGTACAGGCAAGTATTTATGCCATCGATGGAAGATTGGTTATGTCCAACGTGATCAAACAAACTATGGACGCCAATTCAATGGAAAAAACCATCCCACTGAAGCTTCAGGCTGGAGTATATAATGTAAAAGTGAGTGTAAACGGTGTCGAGTCAGATTA
>CALJKQ010000112.1 GCA_937973565.1 uncultured Saprospiraceae bacterium
AGGTGGATTATTTGTAGCGGCAGCAACACCTTGTGTTCCAAAATTACCTGCTGCTCCGGCTCCGTTCATATTCCCTTTTATCCAGGTCCAAACATTATTATTAGGTTCATATTTCCAAAGGTCGGTGAAGTTGGTTCCATTGTTTCGAAACCCTCCAAAAATCCAAAAATTACCGGCGGTATCTATCCAATGACTGGTATTATATCTGGCAGGAGGATTATTGGTTACTGCTGTTACGCCTTGTGTACCATAGCTTCCGGCTGAAAGTGATGTATTGCCATCACCACGCATCCAAGTCCACATGCCACCTTGCGCGAATAGATTTAAAGAAAATAAAGACAATAACAGAGAGGCGAATAAAAGTTTATTCATGATCGCGTTGGATTACCGTATAAAAGTAACAACTTTCTGACTTCCAACATGGAAAGAAAGTCGGGATAATGTCAAAAAATGAAACTTAATGTTGCACGCGTGCCACGTCTTCGGGCTGATGTTTATGTCGAAAAATAAGAGCGAATAACACGGCTACTACGGCAGCATATATGGAGGCGCTCCCTTCTCCACCGGTCTCAAAGAGATTACCATATTACCGGGCTTTCAGGCCAAAGCAGGCCTATTCTTTTCTGTTGGTGCTTTTGATGAATATGTCAAAGCCGCAGAAATCGGATTGATGGCAGACCTTTTCATTAAAAAGGTGCCTATTATGGTGGAAACCGCCGGCACTACCAATACACCACTATTTCTCAACCTTTACGTAAATTTGCACTTCGGACGCAGAAGCAATTAATTTTTACATGTCACTTATTGAATTACCCATCATATCAGCAGAAGAAACCCAGCCGGCCAGATCCAGAAAACCCGAGTGGTTGAGGGTCAAGTTGCCTATTGGTGAAGACTACAAAAGGGTTCGCCAGCTGGTGGATGAATACAAATTGCACACCATTTGCCAGAGTGGCAATTGTCCGAATATGGGTGAATGCTGGGGAGCAGGCACTGCTACTTTCATGATCCTGGGCAATGTCTGTACTCGATCCTGTTCGTTTTGTGCGGTGAAAACAGGCAGACCCAACGAATACGATACAGATGAACCTGCGCGTGTTGCCGAAGCCATCAAATTAATGCGGGTCAAACACGCAGTCATTACATCTGTCAACAGGGATGAACTCAAGGACAGAGGCGCTGAAATATGGTACCAGACTGTTTTTATGGTCAAACAAATGAGCCCTCAAACGACCATCGAAACTTTGATACCGGATGTAAAATCCAATTGGGAAGCACTGGAAAGAATGATTTCGGCAGGTCAGGAAGTAGTATCACACAACATGGAGACGGTGGGCAGGCTATACAGACTTGTGAGACCACAAGCCAAATACGAAAGAAGTCTGGAGCAAATCAAACGCACCAAAGCATATGGCAAGCGCACCAAAACAGGCATAATGCTGGGACTTGGAGAAACAAAAGAAGAAGTATTAAAGGCAATGGACGACCTGGTCGCCAATGGATGTGATGTGCTAACCTTAGGGCAATACCTTCAGCCCACCAAAATGCACCTGGAAGTGGCAGAATTTATTCATCCCGATACATTTGCCATGTACAAAGAAGAAGGTTTGGCCAGGGGCTTTGACTTTGTAGAAAGTGGACCATTGGTCCGCTCATCTTATCACGCCGAAAGGCATCTATAATCGAAAATATGCCTACTCCGCATAATTCTGCAGCCATCGGTAATCTTGCAGCTACCGTGTTGATGCCCGGAGATCCGCTCCGAGCAAAGTTCATTGCTGATCACTTCCTGGATAAGGTTAAACTTGTCAATGATGTGCGCAACATGCTGGGATTTACCGGAGAATACCAGGGTAAACGAGTTACCGTTATGGGTACAGGCATGGGCGCGGCTTCAACCGGTATTTATGCCCATGAATTTATACATTATTATGGGGTAAAGCAACTCATCCGCGTGGGATCAACCGGATCCATTCAAGCACATGTAAAAGTTAAGGATATTGTCATTGCGCAGGGAGCTTCCACCGATTCCAATTTTGCAGATCAATTCAATCTGCCCGGTCAGATGGCTGCTTTGGCCGATTTTGATCTTTTGTGGAGAGCTGCGTCCAATGCAAAACAGATGGGCGTTTGTTATCATGTGGGCAATGTTGTGAGTTCTGATTTTTTTTACCACGATAATGCCGATAATTGGAAGTTATGGGCTAAAATGGGCATACT
>CALJKQ010000113.1 GCA_937973565.1 uncultured Saprospiraceae bacterium
GATCTAGACAGTTCAATCCACTTGAAACTATTTTTTTGGGGCAGCAATAAATGGCCATCCACCACAGGCCAGGTTCTTCCTCCGTAATTGGAATACAGTTCATAGGCTTTTGTACTTTCCTGTTGGTTGATATCAACTACAAACAATTTGTTTTTTACCGATCGTATAAAGATGCGCTCATTTATCAAAGAGACCCTATCGAAGGCAAACCCTCCGTCAATGGCTATTGCCATTTCTCTGATCTTGGTTTTTTCCTGAACATCAAAAATTTCAATGTAGGTGGTGTCTTTATTGGATTGTATTACCACGATTTGATTTCCCTTGGGCAATGCCATTCTTTTTCGACCCTGGTGAGTGGCGTAAAGACCAAATTCTTTTCGATTGGCGGAACTCAACTGCATCCTCACAAGAGCATTGTCACTATCCAGATACCAAAAATAATCACCATCAAAACTACCATAGTGTTCATTTTTTGTCCCTTCAATCAGCAACTCAGTATTACCCGTATTGCCATTGTACATGTAATAATGTTGCAAATCATTGCCCGCACTTCCGGCTGTAAAAACATAGGGATAATTGGAATTTTGAACCTTGTAGTAACTGTATATCGAAGCAATGTTCAGCGTTTTTGGATCACACACAAAAGGCTTGGCGTTATTGTCATAAAACAGCGCCCCCTTTGCATTGTAGTTTATCCACGAACCAAAAAGTGAAAATGCACTGTATGAATATTCTAAGGGTGCTGTATTATTGACAAAGTCATAGGAACTCAATCCAAATACTGGACTGAATACCAATCTGTTGCCTGTAATAAAATGGTTTCTTTGCTGGTAAGCCAGAAACATATTGCGCGTCCATAAATACTTGAACTCCCGCGTTCCTATAATTTCATAGACATTAACGTCATCACCAGGTGTGATTTCGATGAGGTAGTTTTTGCCCTCGTATTCACACACATACCTCAGATTTTTATCCGTTGAGGCAACAATGTTGGTAATTCTTTCCTGTGCGATCCCAACCATTACAGTCCAAAATAGAAACAATAAAACGATGGAAAAATTTTTCATGGGTCATACATTTAAAATGGGTCAAGTTGATTAAGTAAAAATAAATATAATTTTTTACCGACCAAAAAATATTATAATGGGTATGGGTTCAACAGAATTTTATTGGTCTCATATTGAAATCAAAGAACTATCATGTCTGAATATATGAAAATACCTATTAAATGGTACTTTGAACACATGTGCGTCATTTATTAAAATTGACGAAATATGTCATATATCTATAAATATGAATAAATTTGTCATAAAAACACCTGTGAAAGAAAACATTTCTCAAGCTTTAAATCGGCTCCGTTTGTCGAATAGCCTCAAAATGAAAGAGGTAGAAGCCCAAACCGGTATTGATCAGGCTTTGCTTAGCAAATTTGAGCGGGCAGGCAGAATCCCTACGGACGCCCAGATCGAAGCACTCGCGCTTTGTTACAAGGTAGATTTCAAATATTTAAAAGCTCTGTGTCTGGCAGAAAAAATTTATCAATTGCTGGAAGATGAAGCATTGGCAGAAGAAGCATGGTATTTAGCAGAGCCCCGCATCCAATACCTCACGCGTTCCAATGCAAAAAATACCCTTCATCTTCCCCAATCTACCGTTGCCGGCCTCGCTGCATTGGACAAACTAAGGGCTGAATGGCTTTCCTTACCCGGCCTGGAAACTACGCGCCTCCAAAAGCTTGAAGAGTATTTTGCTGTGCAATACACTTATGAAAGCAATAAAATTGAAGGCAACTCACTCAGTCTGGGCGAGACCATGATGGTTGTCAAAGAAGGGCTTACCATCGGTGGTAAAAGTTTACACGAGCACCTCGAAGCCATCAACCACTTCGAAGCCATAACCCTATTGGGAGATTGGGTAAAAGGTAGCACCCCATTCAATGAATACTTGCTCTTGCAGCTCCATGGCCTTATCCTGCGGGGTATTGACCGCGCCAATGCAGGCCGGTACCGCAATGTGGAAGTCCGCATTACGGGCTCATCCCATGTGCCACCTCAGCCCTACCTGGTGCCCAAAATGATGGAAGATTATTTTCTCTTCTTCCAAAGTCAGGGTGCCGCTCTCCATCCGGTTATCCTGGCAGCCGAAATGCATGAAAGATTGGTTAGCATCCATCCCTTTATAGATGGCAATGGCCGTACCGCCAGGTTGGTTATGAACCTGATTCTCTTGAGTCACGGCTACCCACTTGTCATATTAAAAGGAGATCTTACTTCCCGGCAGCAATATTATCAAGCCCTGGAGCAGGTTCAGTTGCACGGAGAGACAACACTCTTTCATGAGCTCGTCATAGAAAGGCTGCAAGTTTCATTGAAAGAGCACATAGAGCTTTCAAAACCGGGGGTATAATGTTTAAAATCGTTAATAATTGTTAACACCCCCTGTTTTTTATAGGGTATTGTGTGTAAAATATTAAAAAAAACTACCTTTGCCCCCATAAAACTAACCACAATGGCAATTATAAGATACCAGGCTCTAAAAGAAGCCCTCAACAGAAAACCGGTAACCATCCAGGAAACAGAAAAAAGATCTCACCTGTTCGGTCAAAATGTTTTTAATGAAGCCTCTATGCGACAGTATCTGACTCCGGATGCTTTCAAGGCTGTGAAAGCGGCTATGGACCAGGGTACGAAAATTGAGCGAAAAATGGCAGATTACATTGCCATGGGCATGAAAGAATGGGCCCTCGCCAAGGGCGTAACCCACTATACGCACTGGTTTCAACCTTTGACCGGCACTACCGCAGAAAAGCACGATGCTTTTTTTGAAACAGCCATGGATGGCAGTGTCATCGAAAAATTTGGTGGCTCACAGCTTGTACAGCAAGAGCCGGATGCCTCTTCTTTTCCCAATGGCGGCATCAGAAATACTTTTGAAGCGAGAGGTTATACTGCCTGGGATCCCAGCTCACCTGCCTTTATTTACGGCACTACTTTATGTATTCCTACGGTATTTGTATCGTATACGGGAGAAGCGCTGGACTATAAAACACCTTTGCTTCGCGCTTTGCATGCACTTGATGAATCTGCCACTGAAGTAGCGAGGTATTTTGATAAAAATGTGAAAAAAGTGGTGCCCACGCTGGGTTGGGAGCAGGAGTATTTCCTGGTCGACAAAGCATTGGCAGAGGCCCGACCCGACATTACACTGACCGGAAGAACCCTCTTGGGCCATGCGTCAGCCAAAGGTCAGCAGCTCGAAGATCATTACTTTGGTTCTATTCCTTCCAGGGTCCTCAATTACATGAGAGACCTGGAAGTAGAATGCATGTTGTTGGGCATTCCAGTAAAAACCCGTCACAACGAGGTAGCTCCCAATCAATTTGAATTGGCCCCGATCTTTGAAGAGGTAAACCTTGCCGTTGACCACAACTCTTTGTTGATGGACGTAATGCAAAAAGTAGGGGAAAGACACAACTTCAAAGTGTTGCTCCACGAAAAACCATTTGCCGGTGTCAATGGATCGGGCAAGCACAACAACTGGTCAATGGCTACCGATACCGGTGTCAACCTTTTGAGTCCGGGTAAAACCCCCATGAGCAATCTGCAGTTTCTTACCTTTTTTATCAATACCATCAAAGCCGTTCACAACTACGAAGAGTTGCTGAGGGCCAGCATCGCAAGTGCCAGCAACGACCACCGTTTGGGTGCCAACGAAGCACCTCCTGCCATCATTTCCATCTTTATCGGAGATCAGTTGACCAAGGTTTTGAAAGAACTGGAAGGCGTGTCAGACGGTAAACTTTCTCCGGAAGAAAAAACGGAATTGAAACTCAATGTGGTGGGCAAGATTCCGGAAATCATGCTCGACAATACAGACCGAAACAGGACCTCTCCCTTTGCCTTTACAGGCAATAAATTTGAGTTCCGTGCCGTAGGTTCTTCAGCCAATTGTGCCAATCCGATGATTACCCTCAATACCATCATGGCCAAACAGTTGAAAAACTTTAAAGCAGAGGTCGATCAACTGATTGAAAAGGACATGAAAAAAGACGATGCCATCTTCAATGTGCTGAGAGAATACATCAAAGAAACCAAAGACATTCTGTTTGAAGGGGATGGTTACAGCGATGAATGGGCTGCTGAAGCAAAAAAACGGGGCTTGAGCAACAACAAGACAACCCCTGCTGCCTTAAAAGCCAAAGTGTCAAAAAAAGCTTTTGACCTTTTTGGCGAAATGGGAGTAATGAACCACATCGAAGTAGAGGCCCGTTATGAAATTGAGGTGGAAGAGTACGTTAAAAAAATTCAGATCGAAGGCAGGGTTTTGGGGGATATTGCCAGAAACCACGTGATTCCAACGGCCATCCGATACCAAAATATGCTGATCGAAAATGTGAAGGGCCTGAAAGTAATTTTTGACGAAGACTTCAAAAACATTGGCAAGGAACAAATTTCTTTGATCCGCGAAATTTCTGAACACATTGCTGCCATCAATTCAATGGTTGAGGCCATGACGGAAGAACGCAAAAAAGCCAATACCATCGATCATGCGGCAGAACGGGCAGATGCTTACTGCAACCATGTGAAACCTTTCTTTGAAAAAATCAGGTACCACTGTGATAAACTGGAATTGCTGGTAGACGACGAAATGTGGACACTGGCCAAGTACCGTGAACTTCTCTTTACGAGATAAAAAAAAGAACGGGTGGATCATGCAGATTCCACCCGTTCTTTTTTTATGCCCAGTCTTCGGGCTTCTCTTTTTTGACGATCAGACCAATGATCAATGCAATGACCGCACCGGGAAATACCAGTGAAAAAAGGAGGCCTATGCCCAATTTCGGCAAGCTGTAAGGATTGGATTTTTCCAACTCTTCGATGGCAGCCTGGGTAGCTTCTTCACCCATCATACCGGACAGCTTTTCCATGGCCTCAATCGATGCTTCACGAGCCAGATCCAGAAGTCCGGGATCAATAAAGTTGAGCATGATATACGTGAAAAGCGTTGACGCAATGGCATAAAGCAAATAAGTCAACCACGCTGGGGTAAACATTTCTCTCAGACTGCCATAGCCGCCATTGGCTTCTTTGGTTTCTCTGGATGCCTGCACCATAAAATACACAAGCGGTACCATGGTGAGCCAGCTGCCCCACGTAAGAAAACCTTTGGGGTCGATCAAATAAACAATGAGACCCAAAACAATAGCGACTCCCGACGCCAACAAACCATTTTTAACAACAATAGAATTCATGATCGCAAGTTTTTTTTTCAAACTTAAGCAGAAATAGGCATTTTTTCCAGTGGTAGGTCGTCTTATTCGATGGACGTCATAAATTATTGGCCTAATGTCCGTTAATTTGGGAAAAATGGCGGGTTCATGCAACCCGCCAACACAACACATCGTCATTACAAACAAATCATCCTTACTCTTTGGACCTTCAGAGTGAACTTGACTTGGTTGCCGGTTGTCTTGCAGGTAGCAGGCATGCGCAGTATCGATTGTATCAGAAGTATGCTGATGCCATGTACAATATTTGTTGTCGCATAACCAATGATCCGGAGGTTGCCAGTGAGGTGTTGCAGGATGCTTTTGTAACAGTATTTGATAAGATTGGCACCTACGGTCAGCAAAGTACATTGGGTGCATGGATCAAACGCATCGTCATCCATAAATGCATCGATTGCATGCGGTTGAAGAAGATGGTGTTTCAGGAGATTACTGAAAACCTCAGCCACGTATCTGAACCTGAGGAGGAACCAACCTCCATCAATGTGGCTTTGATCCAGCAGGCAATAGCTGCTTTGCCGGAAGGGTACAGAGTGGTTTTTACCCTTTACGCCCTGGAAGGTTATGACCACGATGAGATTGCCCAGATTTTGAAAATTTCAGAACAAACTTCAAAATCTCAATACCATCGGGCCAGAGGAAAGATAAAGGAATGGTTGTTGAGAGACGACAACAGGCAGGCCTTGTACAATTAATAAAAAGATGTTTGATTCAATGAATTCAACCAGGTAAAAATGAAAAAGAGAGATTGGCTGGAAGTTTATGTAGAAGATCACCGTGCAGAATGGGATCAACACAAAGCTCCGGAAAGAATTTGGAACGGCATTGAGCATAAGCTCGACAAAAAGAAGAAAAAAAGCAGGCTGATCACCCTTACCGTATGGAAAATGGCCGCCATCTTTTTAGGTGTTTTGGTGTGCGGTGCCTGGATGGGTAAAATTTATTTTTCTTCCACTACTACGGGACTCGACCCTGCCTATGCCACTGAGATGCGTATGGTAGAAGACCATTATTCCAAAGAAGTAGGACTCAAACTCGATGAAGCGCGTACCCACAATTTGATTGATAAAGATGTAGCCGCTGACTTGGGTCAACTGGACAAGGTATATATGGAGTTGAAATCAGAAATGCTGCGAAAAAAAGACATCAATAATGAAGAATTGATGAGAGAAATGATCAACAATTACAGGATCAGGCTTTCACTGCTGGAAACATTGTTGGAAAAACACAGAAAGTATGACAATGAAAAAAAACGTACGATCTATTAATTCAAAATTAATAAACAGAAAATGAAAATTTGGGGAATCCTTTTATTATTGGCCTTCAGTCTTCCAGTGTGGGCAAACCAACCGCCGGAAGATTTGATCGAATTGCGCAAAAAGATAACCAAAGCATTTGATGCGCCGGTTGGTAAAACCATCGCCGCAAGCAATCGTTACGGTAAAATAGCTGTGGTTACTTATTCAGGCCAACAGGTGAAATACGATGTCGACATTATCGCCAAAGCTTCTTCTCAATCCAAAGCGCAAAAAGAGCTGGATCGGGTAAGTGTAATTTTTGAGGACACTCAAGGAGTGATCTCTGCCACTACCGAAATCGAAGACAAAACGGCCTGGTTTACCTGGTCCTGGTCGGGCAATGCTGAACTCGAAATCAACTATACCATCTATGTACCCGATGGAAGAAAACTGGACCTCAGTCAGAAATACGGCAACATCCTGATGCCCGTTTACAATGGAGTCTGCACACTGGAAACTGCTTACGGCAATATCGAAGCATCCGACATCAATGCACCTTATTCGATCAACATTCGTTATGGAAACGGAAGATTTGGCTGTATGAAAAGTGGTACCATCGATTTGAAATATTCTGACCTTACCGCTAATAGCCTTGACAATGCCACAGTAGAAATTAAATACGGCAAAATGATTGTAGAAACGGCTCACCAGATGAACATTGATTCGAAATATTCCAATTTCACCATTGGCAGCTGCAACAGCATGGTTTTCAACGGAGGTTACGATCACATGATCCTCAAATCCTGTGGTAAGCTGGTTTATGAAAACAAATACGGGGAGCTGGAGTTGGGCACACTGGCCGGAAACGCCAACATCATTGGCTCTTACCACAGCACCGGCATCAAAGAGATCAGATCCGGTGTCAACTCCATCGTCATCGAAGGCAGCTATGGCAATGTCAACATTCAATCTTCGGGTGGTTACCAGTACTCAGTTGAAGGCAAGTACACATCTGTAAAAAGACCCGGGCAGAATACCGAGGAGGAAGAGGATGGCAAAGGCATCGTAAAAGGTATTAAAAAAGGTGGCGGTCCTACCATATCTATCGTAGGCGGATACAATTCAGTGGTTTTGAAATAGCATACGGATGCCAAATTCATCGACCTGCTGTCAGCCATGCTGAGCTGAGCGTTTTTTCAAAAGAATACAATTTACAATGTTTCATAAGGGCATGCTGGCTATCGTTAGCATGCTTTTATTTTTGAGAAATGTCTGCATTGTGGATCGAATTGAAGGAGAATTGTGATATTTGTTGAAAATCACAGTTATGCGTCTTTTGATCTTCCCTTTGTTTTTATTTTTCTTATCCGGCCCTGTTGTTGCGCAGTCTACCCTGCTGCATTGTGGTAAACTCATCGATGTGGATCGGGGTCAGGTCCTGGAAAAAATGACCATTGTGGTAAGCGGTAATACCATCGAAAAAGTGGCGGAAGGTTATATCGCGCCCCAAAAAGAAGATAAACTGGTGGACCTAAAAACCATGACCGTGATGCCGGGCTGGATGGACATGCACGTGCACGTAGAGTTCGAAAGTGGCCCTCGCAGATACGAAGAATCTTTCCGTGACAATGATGCCTATGTAGCCTTAAAGGCAAGCCAATATTGCGCCAGAACCCTGGATGCAGGATTTACCACCGTTCGCGATTTGGGGGGCACAGGGGTAAATGTATCCCTTCGTGAAGCCATAAAAAATGGATTTATCAAAGGCCCCCGGATATATACTGCTGAAAAATCAATAGCCACTACCGGCGGGCATGCAGATCCCACCAATGGGGTAAGAGACAACCTCAAAGGAGATCCGGGTCCCAAAGAAGGTGTGATCAACGGTCCGGAGGAAGCCGCCAAAGCAGTGAGGCAGCGCTATAAGAATGGAGCGGATTGCATCAAAATTACCAGCACCGGCGGTGTGTTGAGTGTAGCATCGGATGGCAGCGGCCCTCAGTTTACGGTAGAAGAAGTATCGGCTGTAGTAAAGGCTGCCAATGATTACGGCTTTGTTACAGCTGCCCATGCACATGGTGTGGAAGGGATGAAAAGGGCTGTGATGGGTGGTATTCACTCCATAGAACACGGTACTTTTATGGATGATGAAGTCATGCAACTTATGAAAGAAAAAGGCACTTACTATGTGCCTACGATCATGGCCGGTAAATTTGTGGCTGAGAAAGCAAAGATCCCTGGTTTTTATCCTGCCATCATTGTACCTAAAGCACTAAAGGTGGGACCTCAAATCCAGAAGACCTTTGCCATTGCATACAAAGCGGGCGTTAAAATCGCATTTGGCACGGATTCGGGGGTGAGTCTGCATGGCGATAATGCCAAAGAATTCATCTACATGACAGAAGCAGGCATGCCGGCCATGGAAGCCATTCAGGCTGCTACCAAAAACGCTGCGAGTCTTTTGCGTATTTATGACCAGGTAGGCAGCATTGCACCCGGCAAATGGGCGGACATCATTGCCACCAAAGATGATCCTACCCAAAATATTGAGACCGTTCTCACCGTACCATTTGTGATGAAAGACGGTCAGATTTACAAACAATAGGTCAATGCAACATAGAAAGTCAGCCTTTGCCTTATTGCTCACGGCTGTATATTTTATTGCCCTTTATTTTTTGCTTTACCACACCAGCCAGCACCAGGGAAATCTGATCGTTTTGTGTTTTTCCCTCGCCTTTGTTCCGGCTACCTGGCTGTCTTTGTACATGGATGAAAGACCATCGTGGGTAACCTATATTCCGGTTTTGGCGGCTTTACTTCCCGTTTTTTCTTTTCCTATGCTGTCGGATGATGTATACCGGTTTTTGTGGGACGGTCACCTTGTTTTGGATGGCATAGATCCCTTTCACACAGTGCCATCGCAACTGATCAGCCAATTGCCGGCCGGGCCATATGCAAAATTGTATGCGCGATTAAATTCTCCCAACTACCACAGTGTTTATCCCCCGGTCAGTCAGGTTTTTTTTGTTCTGGCAGCAGCTGCGGAGAAGGTGGCGTGGAATGGGGTAGTGATCATGAAACTGGCCTACGCGGCCATCCATTTGTTGGCCTTAGGTATGTTTTATAGATCCCCTCTCCATCAAAGGTATCCCATATTTTATTTGACTTATGGACTCAATCCACTGGTCATTGTTGAAGGCATGGGCAACCTTCATGCCGAAGTGATGATGGTAGCATGGCTGATTATCTCATGGGTGATGTACCAGCAAAAAAGGACAGTGTGGTCAGGTCTGTTTTTTGCCCTGGCCATCGGCACCAAATTGCTGCCGCTCATGTTTTTACCCATTATGGTGAGATGGGGCAAGGCAGGTAAAACATGGATGGTAACCGTATTTATAAGTTTGGCGCTCTTGTTTGTACCTTTTTTTCTAATGGTATTTTCTCAGGGCTTTTTCGAAAGTCTGGACTTGTATTTCCGCAAGTTTGAGTTCAATGCCGGGCTGTATTACCTTCTGCGGTGGTTGGGTTTTGTCATCTCAGGATACAACCTTATTCAATATTTGGGGCCACTTTTGGGTCTTACCGCTCTGGCGTGCATCCTGCTGGTATCGTGGCGGGCACCGAAGTGGATAGCCAAAGGTGCTACCTTCACGGAACTGTTGCTGGTCATTGTAACCATTTATATTTTTTCAGTAACGACACTGCATCCCTGGTACCTGATTCTTCCATTGGCGGTAAGTTTAATGTCCAAGTTTCGATTTGTGTGGATATGGTCTTACCTCATCGTATGGAGCTATACTTTTTACAATGGTGGCCTGTTTGCGGAAGATTACGGAGTGATATGGGTGGAATATGGCGTGGTAGCAGCCGTCTTGT
This sequence comes from uncultured Saprospiraceae bacterium, assembly GCA_937973565.1. Lineage (GTDB taxonomy): Bacteria > Bacteroidota > Bacteroidia > Chitinophagales > Saprospiraceae > JADKBO01. Next base: position 10,402 of record CALJKQ010000113.1, read on the forward strand.
GGTGGGAATGGCAGGAATGGAAAAAAAGAAGGGTGACCTTTGGTTGAGCCACCCTTTTGAAAGTTATTTTTAAATAGGTATTTTAGAATTTATAACCTACGCCAATGTTGATAGCATTGTTTTTCCATGAACTATCTTCATCCGCGTTAACCAAATTGGAAAGGCCCAGAACATACCTCACGTCAACTGAGATATTTTTGTTGATATTTACACCGGCACCCAATTGTGCTCCAAAGTCAGGGTTTTTAATCTGATCTTCCCCACTTCCATATTCTGTTTCGTCTGTTTCGCAGTCACTGCCAACACAGGTTTCTCCTTTGGCTTTGCCTATGCCCATACCCAGATAAGGACCTGCCTGAACAAAAAAGTTGAGTTTTTCCATATCGCCAAAACCATATTTTACCAGGATGGGTATCTGGATGTAATTCATTGTAAAATTGGTTTCAGCCTTTGTACCCAAAATGTCAAGTTCAAATTTGGTACCTTGTTGAGCAAAATTAATTTCTGGTTGGATGGTCAGGCTTCCTGATTTGATCTGATAAAATACGCCTGCCGAAAATCCCGGTCTCATTTTAAAAGTTGCATCTTCTGAATCTGATACAGATGCATTGGCAAGGTTGGCACCAATTCTCACACCAATCTGTGCATTGGCTGAGGTCAAAAAAGCAACAAAACCGGTTGCGACAAAAAACTTTACAATTAACTTTTTCATGTTTAGTATTTAATGGTGATTAATTACGGGTTATTGTAATATGTTGGTAATTTCAAAAAAAACCCCGATAAAAAATACCGGGGTAAAATCAAGAGAATTACAAAACTTATTCTTTAAAAATCAAAAAGTGGCTCGATTTGAATTTCACTGCAATTTTAAAAATAAAAATTGAATTTGGGAGGTTATTAACTAAAATATTGTGAATATTTTTTTCAGGACTAAATAAAATTTGGTTTTCTTCCGAAATCAACTTACCAGAAATATCGTAAATTTTGATATCTGCTTCCTCAATTTTATTGCCAAAATATCGAATTGCCAAATAATCTTTTACAGGATTGGGGCCAACGACAAATTCATTTAATTCCGCATCCTGCGTAGAAGAAAAAACAATGGTTTTCTCAACTTCACACCCTGATGAATCGGTTACCACAAAAGTATAACTACCCGGATCTGTGTTGCTAAAAAGGGTGTCCTGGCTTACAAGTAACGCTGAATCTGCACTGATGGTGTAAGGTGGTTTTCCGCCTGTGATGTGAAGGATGGCCTGATAAACGGATGAGCCTGCATTATAGCTAACTTCTACATCAACCTCAATGGCAGCCGGTTCTGTAATTTCGAGGGTATCTTGCCACCTGCATTGATCACTATCGATCACTATCAATGGATAAACACCGGCCCCCAATCCTTCAAAGACGGGATTCGCACTAAAATGCTGGCCATCTACTGAATAAAAATAGGGTGGTTTTCCCCCGCTTGCCGTAAAGCTGATTCCGGCATCCTTGTCTCCGTTACAAAGCAGCGTTGTTTGAGATACCGTCGACTCCAGCACAGGGGCTTCTTTTAGGGTGAGGGTATCTGTGACAGTGCAACCTTTGGCGTCCGTTGCCACAAAACGGTAAAAGCCGGCCTTAAGACCGGATACTACAGCGGCAGTCACCGGTTGCTGGTTCAGGGTTACCTGGATAGGAGCAAAGCCCCCGGAAACGGATACAAAGAGCGTTCCTGTGGAATCTCCATTACATCGTATCCCTGAAACGGTTGTCAGGTTAAGATCGATGGCTTGCCCTTCAGTGATGGTAAATGCAGTAGATGCTGTACAGCCCAGACTGTCTATTGCAACCAATGTATAATTGCCGGGCAACAATCCATCGGCATTGTTGTGTGCAGGCAGTGGGTTGCCATTTAAACTCACTTGATATACCTGATTACTGAATGGTGTGCCACCGGACAGGAAAATGGAAACGGAACCTGAGTCCCCTGCACATACCGGCTGCTGGATTACCAGACTGTCAAAATTCAAAGCACCTGGAGACACTATCTCAAAATCCAACACAACACTGTCACCCACCGCATCTTTGGCAACAACGGTATAATTACCGGCTGCCAGGGCAGAAAATTCTCCACTGGCGTTGATCTCGGTTCTCACCTGAAAGGTATATGGAGAGGTACCACCTGAAGCAACAAACGAAGCAAAACCGGTAGTTTCCCCAAAACACAAAGGATGACTCAAAGAATCTACCCCCACCGATAATGCAGTTGCGTTGCATTGTGTTTCGCCGGAAGCTGCCAGCGAGGCACGGATGCCCATGAGGATGGTCCTCATATGGTTGGCCTGCATCGCTGAAAAGGCATTCATACAGGCATCGTCGGTATAGTCCATGTAATTCATAAACATATCGCCGTTGTTGCTGCAACTGGGACTCGGGTGTACAGGACAACCATAATTTTCATCATCCTGCAAAGGTGTATCGGAAAATCCATCGTCAGAATTGCAGCCATTGCTCCTCCATACATGCTGCAAACCCAGAAAATGGCCCACTTCATGCGTAGCCGTCCTACCCAGATCATAGGGATCTTCTGCACCAAAGCCGGGACCCCCGAAAGCAACGGTGTTGACCACCACACCATCGAGCGTGCTGTTGGGCAGGCCGTTGAGTGAGGGAATGTAGGCATAGCCCAGGTCTTCAATTTCCGCCACCCAAATATTGAGGTAATATTCACGCGGCCAACCGGTTTCCCCTTTGATCGCAAATTCTTCGTCGTCAAAATTGGCGGTACTCGGATACCGGGTGATGCCATCCGTTGGATTGCCATCCGGGTCAATACTCGCCATACAAAACTGAATTGAAGCATTGCCGGTTGAAAATTCTATGGGTGTGTTGATGGTATCTGCATTGGTGCGCGAATAATCTTTGTTGAGCACCTCGATTTGTGACAATATTCTGGCTTTGGATAAATTGGTGCCTTGTCCCACACCATGAGCGGGTTTATGTACAATAATCACATGCACCGGAATGTACATCGTGTTGGCTGAAAATAAACCTCGTTGGGAAAACCGACTTTCGGCCATGCCCGGTGCAAGGGTGCGCTGGATATCTTCCAGCAAGCCGGGTTGCAGCGACTCCATCTTGGCCATGTGCTCTTCCTGACCACATCTGTGGTGCTGGGCAGACAATGGAAGATTAACAATGACGATGATTAATGCAATAAGGGCTTTGTAATTCATTCAAATGGTATATGCCCCAAAAATACAATCATTTTTTTGCCTTTAATAGTCGGCAAAAACAACAGCTTCGGATTTTAAGGTAATGAACGGAATATTATTTTATGACAACCTTAAAAATAAAGTATAAAACCAACGGAATTAGGGTAAACCAAAACATCACCCAATAAAATTTCTTGCCAATTCGGGAATTATCCAATCGGTCGGCTACCAGGGCTATGATCAGGATGGCACCAAAAATGGGTGCAAGCACTACCGTCAGCAAACCGGCAATGTAGTCGTTGCCAATCCAAAACAATGAAAAAAAGATGGCTTCGATCAGGATCCATTCTAAGATACTCAGGCTTTTTACTCTTTCCCACATTGTGATTTTGATTTAAATAGCAAGACGATGTTGGGTAACAAAGGTAAAATAAGATTCGTCATACCAGACAGAGAACCGGTTTAATTCTACTTTTGTGTCGACAAAGTGATGCGTCTTTGAACCAAAAAAGATAGATCAAACGTTAGAAGCAATGATGAAAGCCTATTTTAATATTGTAGCCGTGATATTTCTTTTATTTGCTGCACAGTTGAGCGGCCAGACAAGAGATCAGTTGATAAAGGAAGCAGACTCTTTGTACAAAAGCAATATCCTCAAAACGAGGATCAATGGAGTTTATATACCCAAAGATCTCGAAGAAGCTTTTATGGAACTAGACAGATTGTCGCCACCGGAATCCTTGCAGAAAATCAAGGTAGAAGAAGAAAACTTTATTGCGAAAAAACTGCATTTTGGTCTTGGCAGGTGGATGGCCATCAATTGGAACTTCGACGAAGGATCGCGCTTTTCTCATTACCTCACAAAATTGGGGCTGCTTTACAGAGATGAAATGATAGATTTTATGCTGATTTCTTACCACCGGTATTTGAATCAACGTCCCATGGAAGTAGAACAAAGGGTAAAAACCTACGCAGAAAAAAGAAAGAAGCCGGTAGAATCTACTAAATAAGTAAAGCTTTCAGGGCTTACACCCACACGTAAATCTTTCTTCGGCCAAACAATTTCCAGCCTTTATTTCGAACAATATCGAGTTACTACGGCAGTACTTGCATCCCTGCTTCTTGTGAGGATGAGGGCACTAAAACACCGGTCACCCTTTGATGGTGATACGAGTAGCAATGAGCGTGTACCGACAATCTAATCAGGGATTGGCTGAATTCAACAAAAAAGCACGATACCAAGATTTTTAATACCTTTGCCG
>CALJKQ010000114.1 GCA_937973565.1 uncultured Saprospiraceae bacterium
GCATCAGAGGAGTAACTGGAATCGGTATCCACCGAAATGCAATGACAGACAAAACACTGGCAAAAAGAAAGAATATGCCCATTTTAAGCATAAATCGCCAGATTTTTTTGTACCAGGGTCGCTTCACATCCTTATCCATCCAACAAATTTAACAGAAAAGATCAAAGCTTCAAATTTTCTACTTTTTCAAAAAACAGTTTTACGGCTTCTTTCTTTTGAGCATCAAAATGATAAGAAATGTTTCGGGAATAATATTCCTGAATGCCCCCTATGTAACTGAATTCCTTCAAGTCCAGATTGGGAATGTTAGATATACCAGTCTTCAAAATAGCGTTTAGTTCCTGAACATCAGATTCCGGAATGGATGGTTTTTTCACAAACAATGCAAAGGCAAAGGGTAGCTGAAAGACATTATTCCAGGTCTTCCCCATATCCAAAAAATGAGAAAATTTATTTTCATATTCAAAGACCTTGTCACCTATAGCCAAAAAGCCACTGGATGACCTGTCTGATTCAAAATAATATTGAATGCCTTCTTTCCAGATGATATCCTTATAACCCAATGCATCAAAAAGGATCTTGACCAGCAAAACAGAAGTTCTAGAATCCGAGTCTAGATAAACCGTTTTGATTTTATCAAGGTCAACATCAGAAAATACCCCAACCGTTCTCACAGGCCCCTCACAACCTATGCAAAAATCAGTACAGATCTCATAATCGTTCCTGCCCAACAACCCCCCAATAGGTATCAGTGCAAAATCACTTTCTCCGTTAAAAAACATTTCCGTACCCAATGAGGGTGTTTTATAAATCAGATTAAACTTATGGTGGGGATGGAGTCTAAATCCTTCAATAAAGGGAATCGTATTGAGATAAGAAACCAGGATCAGGTTATTTTTATGGTCGGACATCAATTTTTTAATAATTTAGCCTTTTTAAATGGATGACAGTAAAACATCATTTGAAAGCATCGGTTTAAATTTTCCGGTTAAGCCGTAATAAAATCCGTTTTTTCATTGTCAAAGTGTATTTTCTGTATTCCAAAAGCGCAAAATAAACAATTTGATGCCAAATTCCATTATATAATGGACATCAAAACAAGCTGTAATTATGGAAATTAATTGGAAAACCAGAGGGCAACAATGGGTGTATAATGCCATCAATCCAATTATCCATTGGATGATGAAAGCAGGCATTACTCCTAATTTTATCACATTTTTAGGACTCGTAATCAATGTTTTAGCCACTGTAGTATTCATTGTGGGGGTTGAAAAAGGCAGCAGAGGAGATCATCGTTATATTGGTTGGGCCAGTGCTACCATTTTATTAGGTGGACTGATGGACATGATTGACGGAAGATTGGCCAGGGTTGCCAAACAAGAGTCAAGATACGGAGCAATTTTCGATTCCGTCCTCGACAGATACAGTGAAATGATCATGTTTTTGGGTATTTGTTATTATTTAATCGGGTACAGCTATTTTTTGAGTTCTTTATTTGCCTTTATTGGTATGATTGGCTCTATCATGGTAAGCTATACCAGAGCTCGGGCAGAAGGAATGGGCTTAAAAATGGCAGATGTTGGGCTGATGCAAAGGCCGGAACGTATTTTGTTAATCGGTTTATCAGGTTTGGCTTGTGGTATTGCCTCTCATTTTATTGGTTCCGACTACAAAATTTCGGTCGATTGGCTCCCTTTTCCTTTGTTTGAAACCATTACTATATTTACTTTTCCCATCTTTATATTAGCTATCCTAACCAATATTACAGCCATCAATCGTCTCAATGCAGCAAAAAAAATGCTTGAGACACCTTAAACCTGCTTCCAAATGAACCAAACTTTTTTCCAGTCATTTCTTGATAAAACCTATGAGCCCGAAGGGCTGCCCAAGGATTATCCCGTTCCTGTTAAGGAAGGTTTGCTTTTTTATATCCAGAGAAATCAAAACATCAATACGGTGGTGTATGAGATCAATCTCAATTCACACGGGGATTGGAATCTGGATGAACCCATGAAAGTTTATTGGATCAAATACAATGAATTCCAGGAAGAAGCAGAACTCAACTATATTCAAAACAAACTGGCTTATGGCTACCGTTCCAATATTATTTCACCGGAATTGGTGGAATTTGAGTTTGTGAGTTACAACAAAAAATTCTACATCCGTAAACAGAAAAACAGCATTTTTGAAGTTACCACAAGGCTGTCTGGAAAGTTGGCAAGATTAACCAATATGTATGTGTATGCGGAAGAATTTGGTGTTTTTCCGGAAGTGAAATTTGTCGAATTATACGGCATCTGTGTCGAAACAGATTGTCCATGTTATGAAAAGATTATTCCTTAGCGGAAGATATTGTGATAGTAGAGTTTATAAAGAAAATTCCGGATGAGCGCAAAAACCAGGATCTGAAAATCTGGTTTGGATTCAGCGTTTTTTATCTGTTGTGGTGTACCATGGTAGTGGACGGCAGAATAGATCATTTATTCTTCTATTTCCTGCTTACGACATTCCTTTTTTGGCATAGAAAAACAAGAAACTTTGCCCTCGGCTTTGCTTTTTTTGTGGCCTTTTGGATCATATATGACGGACTCAGAATCTTTCCCAACTACCTGCTGAATGATGTACATATCCTTGACCCGTACCTCATAGAAAAAAAACTTTTCGGCATTTATTCAGATGGGCAATTACTCACCCCTAATGAATACTTCAGAACACACTCATCTGCTATTCTGGATGTTATAACTGCTATGTTTTACCTTACCTGGGTTCCCATTCCTTTGCTTTTGGCTGCTATTCTTTTTAGAAAAAATACCAAAGCTTTGCTTGAATTTACTTCCTGCTATCTTTTTACCAATTTGCTGGGCTTTGTTATTTATTATAGCTATCCTGCCGCTCCTCCCTGGTATTTTAATCAGTATGGAAATGTATTTGACCTAAGCGTCAAAGCCAATGCAGCAGGTTTATTGTCCTTTGACAAATTAATCGGATACCCCCTTTTTGAAGGATTATATACCAAAAATTCAAATGTTTTTGCGGCCATACCCTCCCTTCACGCGGCATATCCGGTAGTAACCTGGTATTATGCAAAAAAGTATGCATCTAAACCATTGACCTGGATCGTCTTTATTGACATTGTTGGTATTTGGTTTTCAGCCGTTTATTCTTTTCATCACTACTTTATTGACGTATTATTGGGTGGCTTGGTAGCCTTTCTATCAATCTTAAGCTATGAAAAATTACTGTTGAAAACCAGATTTTCAGAATACATTGTTAAATTTGCTCAGTTTATAGATAATTAAAATTAAAGACCAATGAATTTGCTCAAGCAGAAAATGAAGGCTTATGACATTCCACAAAAAATTATGGACATGGGCCTTTATCCGTATTTCAGGATGATAGAATCCGAACAGGATACTGTGGTGAAAATCAACGGTAAAGATGTAATGATGTTTGGATCCAATTCATACCTGGGTCTTACCAATCACCCTAAACTCAAAGAGGCAGCCAAAGCTGCCATCGATAAATACGGATCAGGCTGCGCAGGTTCCAGATTTTTGAATGGAACACTGGATTTACATATTGAATTGGAAAATGCACTGGCCAGCTACGTTGGCAAAGAAGGTGCTTTGGTCTTCAGTACAGGATTCCAGGTCAATTTAGGCGTTATTTCTTCAATTCCGGGCAGACATGACTACATTATTTTAGACGATCTGGATCATGCTTGTATCCTCGATGGTGCCCGTTTGTCTTTTGCCAGGACCTTAAAATATGAGCACAACAATATGCAGGATCTCGAAAGAATCCTGTCAAAAACAGATCCTGATAAAATTAAACTGATCGCCATAGACGGTGTGTTCAGTATGGAAGGTGATATAGCCAAATTGCCGGAAATCGTGGCATTGGCTGAAAAATACAACGCCAATATCATGGTAGATGATGCCCACGGACTTGGCGTTTTAGGACCATTGGGAAGCGGCACGGCTGCTCATTTTGGACTTACAGACAAGGTTGATCTGATTATGGGTACTTTCTCCAAGTCACTGGCAACTATTGGTGGTTTTATCGCAGCTGATCTGGATACCATCAATTACCTGAAGCACAATGCAAGGTCATTGATATTTAGTGCCAGTATAGCCCCGGCCAATGCAGCCGCTGTTTTAGCAGCATTGGAAGTAATAAAAGAAGAACCTGAAAGAATCACACGACTTTGGGAAAACACCCACCATGCTTTAAAGCTCATCAAGGATGCAGGTTTTGATACTGGACACACTGAGACACCTATCATTCCAATTTATATCAGAGATGATTACAAAACTTTCCAATTGACAAAAATGCTTCAGGACGATGGTGTTTTTGTCAATCCGGTTGTTTCTCCGGCGGTAGCGAGCACAAGTTCATTGATTCGATTCTCATTAATGGCCACACATACCATTGATCAAATTGATGAAGCTGTTGAAAAGTTGGTGAAAATCAGTAAAAAACTTGATATTTTGGAAACTAGTAAAGTAAATGCATGAGTATACAGGTTAGGAAAGTAGAGTCTAAGGCAGACAGGAAAGCATTCATTGATTTTCCTCACGATCTATATAAAAATGATCCTAACTATGTTCCTGAATTGTACCTGGCAATGGCAGATCTCATCAGTGAGAAAAAAAACCCATTTTTCAAACATTCCACAGCAGAGCTATACCTGGCAGAAAAGGACGGTAAGCTCGTGGGGCGCATTGCAGGAGTTATCAACAACAATTACAACCAGTTTCACAATTGTAATGTCGGTTTTTTTGGCTTTTTTGATTGCATAAACGATCAGGGCGTTGCCAACGCGCTATTGGATAAAGCCACTGCTTATGTAAAAAATGGAGGTAAGGATACGCTTATAGGTCCTGCCAACTTTACTACCAATGATACAGCCGGCCTGTTGGTTGAAGGGTTTGATAGCCCGCCGATTGTGCAAATGACCTATAATTTTCCATATTATAAAGAACTGATTGAAGCCTATGGCTTCACCAAGGATATGGATCTTTTTGCTTTCTGGATTCCAACACAAGGAGTTAACGAAAAATCGCTTCAGCTATCCGAAAGATTAAAAGAAAGATTGACCGGCAAAGGCATTACTTTCAGAAACCTCAACATGAAGAACTTCAAAAAAGAAGTAGATAATGTTCGTGATATTTACCGGTCTGCCTGGGAGAAAAACTGGGGTTTTGTACCTCCAACCAACGAAGAATTCGACTTTCTGGCAGAAGGATTAAAAATGGTTTTGGATGAACGCTATGCCTACATTGCGGAGGATAATGGAAAAATGGTTGCCTTTGCAGTAGGTTTGCCAAACATCAATGAAATATTGATTAAACTGAAAAGAGGGAGGCTTCTGCCATTTGGAATATTCAAACTTTTGTTGGGTAAAAAACACACAAAAGCTGTGAGAATTGTTCTTTTGGGTGTAAAAGAAGATTATAGAAAAATGGGAATAGAAGCGGTATTTTATGCGAATTTTATACGCGCCGCTCAAAATAATGGCTTGTCTGGAGGTGAGGCTTCTTGGGTTTTGGAGAGTAACCAAATGATGGTTCAAGGGGCAGAAAACCTGAATGGCAAAAAGTACAAGACTTACAGAATCTATACTAAGCCTGTATAAGTAATAATACAAAATTAAAGTTTGAAAAGAATTGTCATCACCGGAGCAACAGGCTTTATTGGTGGCTTTATAGTAGCCGCTGCCATTGAAAAAGGCTGGGATGTTTATATTGCCGCCAGAAAATCCAGCAACCTGCAATGGATTCAAAACTTTTCATTTACAAGGATCGAATTGGACTTTTCCAATGTTGACAGCATGTCAAAAAAATTAAATGAAATCCAACCTCATTATATCATACACAATGCAGGTCTCACCAAAGCGCCCAATCAAAAATCATTTGATGAAGTAAATGCTGAGTACACAGAGAACCTTGCTATGGCTGCAATGAAGTCGGGCATTCCCCTTGAAAAATTTGTGTTCTTAAGCAGTCTGGCATCGTTTGGTCCTGCCGACAATCACCCGGTTGATATAGTCAATGAAAGTTGTCAACCTCACCCTGTGACCATGTATGGAAAAAGTAAGTTGCTGGCAGAACAAAAGATCAAATCTATTGTTGGACTACCGTATATAATATTAAGGCCAACGGCTGTATACGGACCAAGAGAAAAAGATCTCTTCAGTGTTTTCAAAATGGTAGCATCCGGCTTTTCAGTTTACTCGGGAAATGGAGGTCAAAAACTTACATTTGTTCATGTTAATGATTTGGTAGAATGGATAGTGCGTTGTACCGAAAACCGACACGTTGCCAAATCTTATTTTGTATGTGACGGTAATGTATATAGTCCCACAGAATTAAATACGCTAATTTCAAGAAATTTAGGCAAAAAAACTTTGAAAATTGGCGTACCTTTGTGGCTCTTAACAGTTATAGGGTATTTTTCAGAATGGATGGGTAAACTGGCAGGAAAACTACCGCCACTCAACATTGATAAACTCAATGAAATCAAAGCCAACAATTGGCAATGTGACGTTGAGCCATTGATAAAAGATACGGGTTACCAGCCGGTTTATAATCTGGAAAAAGGAATAAAACTAACCGTTAACTGGTATAAAGAAAATAATTGGTTATAAAATTTGAAGATATGACAAAAACAGCAAGCAATATTAAGGTAGAAAAGCCCAAAGGTAAACTTGGAATACTGCTTCCAGGATTGGGCGCTGTTGCCACCACTACAATTGCAGGGGTAGTAGCAGTAAACAAAGGATTGTCAGAGCCTGTGGGTTCTTTGACTCAAATAGGTAGAATGAGAGTTGGTAAGAGAACTCAGAAAAATAATCCCCTGATCAAAGAAGTGGTGCCAATCCATCCACTGAAAGATGTAGTATTTGGTGGTTGGGACATTTACGAAGACAATGTGTACCAATCTGCTGTCCATGCAGAAGTTTTGGATAAAAAGTTGTTGGATCAACTCAAACCCCAACTTTCTAAGATAAAGCCTATGCGTGCTGTATTTGATCCCATGTACGTTAAAAGGCTGGATGGAAAATTTGTCAAAAAAGGCAAGACCAAAATGGATTTGGCCAAAGCCATAATGAAGGACATTGAAACCTTCAAAAAAGAAAATAAATGCGACAGGCTGGTAATGGTTTGGTGCGGATCCACTGAAATATATATTCAGGAATCTGAAGTACACCAGTCATTGGCTGCTTTGGAAAAAGCAATGAAGGAGAATCACAAAGATATTCCTCCATCTATGCTCTATGCTTACGCAGCCATTAAAATGGGAGTTCCTTATGCCAATGGAGCACCGAATCTTTCATGCGACATTCCCGCTCTGGTAGAATTGGCGGAAAAAACGCAGACACCCATCGCCGGAAAAGATTTCAAAACAGGACAAACCCTCATGAAAACGGTAATTGCACCGGGTTTGAAGGCACGTGCCCTGGGCGTAGACGGATGGTTCTCTACCAACATTTTAGGTAACAGAGACGGAGCTGTTTTGGATGATCCGGATAACTTCAAGACAAAGGAAGTTTCTAAACTCAGCGTACTGGAAGAAATATTTGAGCCTGAGTCACAGCCTGAGTTGTACAAAGACATGTATCACAAGGTTCGTATCAATTATTACCCACCCAGAGGTGACAACAAAGAAAGTTGGGACAATATCGATATCAGAGGCTGGTTGAATTACCCTATGCAGATCAAAGTAAACTTCCTCTGCAGAGACTCAATATTGGCGGCACCTATTGTTTTGGACCTTGCTCTCTTCCTTGATTTAGCGAAAAGGAGTGGAATGTATGGAATTCAGGAGTGGTTGTCATTTTATTTGAAATCACCTCAGGCTCCCAAAGGCCTGCATCCTATCCACGATATCTTTAAGCAGCTCAACAAGTTGGAAAACACACTGAGACACATTGCCGGTGAAGAATTGATCACCAACTTGGGGCTCGATTACGGAAAATAAATTATAAGCACAGGAGGGGCAACCCTCCTTTTTTATTCATGCCATGAATTCAAATATTGCAGCCAAAATGGTAGCCACCTTTGGTGGGGTAGGCTATCTGCCAAAAGCGCCAGGCACCTGGGGTAGCATGGTGGCTGCAGGTATTTATGCTCTATTGGGGACATACCTCTCACATTCAGGCCTTCTTACTTATATATTAATCGCATTTATCATTGTCACGTATATAGCTGGCATTTGGTCAATTAACAAGGTAAAAGAGGAGTGGGGCAGTGATCCTTCAAGGGTTGTAATTGATGAGGCCTGTGGTATATTTGTGACCTTACTCCCTGTAACGTTCAGCTTGTCAAATGCATTTTTAGGACTGGTATTGTTCAGGGTATTTGATATCTGGAAGCCATTGGGCATCAGGAAAATTGATCAAATTGAAAGCCAGAATGGTCATACAGTTATGTTGGATGATGTAGCTGCCGGCATTTATGCTTCAGTGGTTTTGGGTTGCATAAATCTATGGCTATGATCAAGAATACCTACCAGGCACTGAATGAAGCTAAAACCCAATCCCATGTAGGCTTTAGAAAGAGTTTTGTCAGGGCTTTGTTTACTTCCATCACAGCTACCTGCGTTGATTTTTTATTCTCTATTTTTTCAAAAGAGGTTTTGGCCATTTACTATGTCACGGCTACCACTTTAGGAGGTCTGGCTGGCGCTACTACTTCTTTTTTGCTGGGAAGGATTTGGGTCTTCAACAAAAGAACCGGTAGATTGAGCAATCAGCTGCTCAGGTTTATTTTTACTAACTTCTTTTCTATTTTTCTTAATACTTCAGGTGTATTTTTTATTGTTGAAAATTTTCAAATGCCATTTGTCTATGCCAGGGTAGGTGTGGCGTGCTTTGTAGGTTTCTTCTTCAATTTTTTAATGAACCGGTATTTTGTTTTTAGGTCATGAAAAGGAAATTACTGGTCATTGCCAACCCCTTTTCCGGCACCAATGCCAAGAGTAATCTGGAAAAAAATCTTCAACGACTGAATGAAGAAGAGTTTTCGTTAGATGTTGTCTTCACACAATTTGCGGGACATGCTTCTGAATTGGCCAAAACAGGAATTTCAAGTGGCTTTGATATCATTGCCGCTGCCGGTGGAGATGGTACGGTCAATGAGGTAGCATCTGTATTGGCCGGCACGCAAACAACATTGGGCATCTTACCCAGTGGAAGTGGAAATGGCTTTGCTATGCACCTTGGCCTGGGACGCGACGCCATAAAAGCATTTGACATTTTAAAAAAGGGGCAAGATCTGTGGGTGGATACTTGTACAGTCAATGATAAATTTTTCATCAATGTTGCGGGCATTGGCTTTGATGCCAGGGTAGCTTATCTCACTAAATTCAACAAAAAGCGCGGCTTTATCCCATACCTTACTACTTCCCTGAAGGAAATAGGCAACTTTTCTCCACTGGATCTTGAAATTATCTGGGACCAGGGTACCCTGAATGGAAAATTTGCCGCAGCCATTGTAGCTAATGCGTCTATGTATGGCTATAACTTCACCATTGCACCTACTGCCGCTTTGGATGATGGCATGATGGATGTAATTTTACTGAAGGAAGCTCCTGTATATAAGTATTTACTGGCTTCCTACAGAATGTTGACAAAGACCATCCACTTGAGTCCATTGGTAACAAGTTTCAGAACCAAGGCTCTGGAGATTAAGATTTCAAAGCATGATTACTTTCACGTTGATGGAGAAGGCTTTGAAATGAAAGAAAACCTTTTATTTTCCTTAAAAAAGAAAAACATTAAAGTAATTGCCAATATCAACGGGTAATCAACCTGCAGCGATATTTAGATTGCTATTATCAATTCCATTCAATTTTTAATGAGCCCATTTTCCAATTGTGTTATTATATATTTTGAAAAATAAAAACTTGTTGAAGTTTTAATCAAGCGAAAAGCTCGAGCTGTTGCCCCGATCTTGCCCTATATAAATCCAAATTGTATTGAAACCTGTCATCTTTTAGCATGTATAGTTTTTTTGCCATATTAAATTGTTGATGGATAATATCAGCAATTTTTCCACTGCCCTTCATGCGCTCCACAAATTGAGAACTGCCCAACTTGCCTCCAAACAATGACTTAATTTTATTGAGCACTTTTTCTTTTCTGTCGGGATATGTGTGTTCCAACCAGTTCGAAAAAATTTCTGCCAGGTCTCCATTCAGTCTTACAACGATGGGTACAAGCCGTCTGGCACCGGCTTCAGCTACTTTTTTTGCGAGCGGTAGAATATCAGAATCATTAAGTCCTGGAATGATGGGAGCTGCCAAAGCCGTAACAGGTATGCCTTCTTTACTCAATGCTTTGATGGTATCCATCCGCTTTTGAACACTGCTGGTACGTGGTTCAAGCACTCTTCTCAAATCTTCATCCAGGGTATTGATGCTGATGGAAACACTTATTAATTTGTATCTGTTTAGTTCTTTCAAAATATCAATATCTCTTAATATCAAAGAGTTCTTGGTAACAATACCAACAGGATGTTTGTATTTGAGAAAGATTTTCAATAGGGTCCTTGTAATTTCCAATTGCTTTTCTATGGGCTGATAACAATCTGTGTTGCCTGATAGCATAATGGGATGACCTTTCCAGCTCTTACTACGCAAAAGGTTTTCCAATAACTCGGGCGCATTCCTTTTGACTAAAATCCTGGATTCAAAATCGAGACCTGCACTGTAACCCCAATAAGGATGAGTGTTTCTGGCGTAACAATATACACAGCCATGCTCACAACCCTGGTAGGGATTTAGTGAGTATTCAAGACCTACATCAGGACTATCCACTTTGTTGACAATGGTCTTAGGATAAGTATCTATAAACTGCGTCTTAACCTGAATCTCTTTTCCTTCCCAATCCCATGCCCAGGGATTCTTATCCCTTATTTCATTGCTAAAGGGATTTTGTGTGTTGATCATGGCTCCTCGTCCTCTGACAGAAGGTTGAATAGTAGGAAGTTCAAACTGCATTGCTCAGTATTTTGTCTTTAACATGACAAATATATTGTCTTTTTGTCGTTTTGTCAATACTTATGACAAAATTTATAACATAAATTATTTCACTATTTATTAATATCTGTTTATCAATTAAATATAGTGTTTGTTAAAAGTACTTTATCTTAAAAAAAACAGATTTGTTGGCAAAAGCTTTATTACTTTAGCACCTTAAATGGAGATATGAGAATCAATTGGAAAAAAGGACCGGGCTATCAGAAAATTGAGTCGTTTTCTTTTCCCGATTTTAAGAGTATCAAGCTGACAAACCAAATTCCTGTTTCTGTGGTCAATATGGGAACTCAGGAAATTGTCAGATTAGACATTGTATTCAGAGGGGCCAGATTGCTTGAAAACAAAAAGATGGCTTCGAAAATAACTTCTGCCTTGATGCGGGAAGGAACCCAAAATTTAAAATCCATTGAAATCGCAGAACAGGTAGATTTTTACGGTTCTGCGTTGCGAACCGGGGCGAACCTGGACTACACATTTTTATCCTTGTCGGGCTTAAGCCGTCATTTTGAAAAATTACTGCCCCTGCTGGAGCAAATACTCTACAGTCCTGTGTTCCCTGTTGATGAATTGGAAAAATACAAAAAGACCAACATTCAAAAACTACAATTGGACCTTTCCAAAAATGAATTGGTCAATTACCGGATATTTACTGAAAACCTGTACGGCCACGACCACCCATACGGCTATAATACGGAAGAACAGTTTATTCAGGCAATAAATAGGGATGATTTGATTCAACACCACCAAATGGCATACGGCAATAACCATTGTTTTATGCTCCTGGGAGGCAAAATATCGGATCCCATGGTTCAAAGCCTGGATCGGTTTTTAGGCCACCAACAAAAAATCTCACCTCCGCTATATATGCCCGAAATAGGAGGAAATTCAGGCCATAAAAGAATCATTGTACCCAGTAAAAATAAACACCAGTCTTCCATTAAAATTGGCAGAAGGCTTTTCAACCGGCACCACAAGGATTTCGCCGGTTTTTATGTATTGAATACCATTTTGGGTGGATATTTTGGTTCTCGCCTGATGTCGAGTATAAGGGAAGACCAAGGTCTCACGTACAACATTTATTCGGTCATCGACCATCTTATTTACGATGGTTACTTCTACATCGAAACAGAAGTTGCCACCGGTACAGAAGAAAAAACCATCGACGAAATCTACAAACAAATGGAATTGCTTAAAACGGAACCGGTTTCTGAAAACGAGCTGCAGATGGTTAAGAATTACCTGCTGGGCAATTTCCTTAATTTGATCGATGGCCCACTCAGTGTAATGTCATTTTTAAGGTCCCTCGAGTTGGATTTTGCCGACAAATCTCATTTCGAAAAATTTGTTCAGGAAATTCTTACTATGAATGCCGACACCCTTCAGCAACTGGCACAAAAGTATTTTGCTAAAGAAGATATGTTGGAAGTAATTGTGGGAGGCAACCTTTCAACCAACTGATGCATACTTTGTTTATTCTCTAAATAGCAACTTTATGTATGCTTCTCTACAACAAGCAGTCCGGGATCTGGAAAAGACAAACCAGCTCATCAGGATAAAAGAAAATATTTCAGGGTACCTCGAAGCTGCAGAAATCCATCGCAGGGTTTTTGAAAAAAACGGTCCGGCATTGCTTTTTGAAAAAATTGATAACAGTCCTTTTCAGGCAGTGTCCAATCTGTATGGAACCTTTGAAAGAACAAATTTTCTTTTCAGAAAAACTCTGCCAAAGGTCCAGGGTTTAATGGCACTTAAAGCCGATCCACCCCGGGCATTTCGCAAGCCGTTGGAATCTATGTTGGTGGCGCCGCATGCGAGGTACGCTTTGCCCATGAAATCTTTATTCAAACCTCCGGTTGCATTTGGTACAACAACCGTTAGCAAGCTGCCATTAATCCATTCCTGGCCAATGGATGGAGGTGCTTTCGTAACCATGCCTCAGGTATTCACCTTGCCACCTTTTACTACCAGTATAATGAAAAGCAATATTGGTATGTATCGTATTCAGCTCACAGGCAATGAATATGAAACGGACAAAGAAATTGGACTTCATTATCAGCTGCATAGGGGTATTGGCATTCATCATCAGCAATACAACCAAAGCGATGAACCATTCAAATGCAGCATCTTTGTGGGTGGGCCTCCTGCGCATGCATTTTCAGCCATAATGCCCATGCCTGAAAATATTACCGAAATGACGATGGCCGGTCTCCTGGCCGGTAGAAGATTTAGATACTGGAAAGATGATCAGGGCCACATTCTTTCTTCAGATGCTGATTTTGTCATTACCGGTACCATTCAAAAAGATTATAAAAAACCGGAAGGCCCATTTGGTGATCATTTGGGTTACTACAGTCTTAAACATGATTTTCCGGTGATGAAGGTAGACAGGGTTTATCATCGGAAAGATGCGCTTTGGCATTTTACGGTGGTTGGAAGACCTCCCCAGGAAGACTCCAGTTTTGGGTACCTTATCCACGAGATTGTCAAAGATCTCACACCACAGGAATTTCCCGGAGCTACATCCATCCATGCTGTCGATGCAGCAGGCGTGCATCCTCTTTTGCTTGCAACCGCAAAAGACAGGTACATGCCATTCAGAGAAAGAGTACCTGAAGAAATTCTCACCATAGCCCACAGGATCATCGGCAGCGGACAGACCTCTTTGGCTAAATACCTCATCATAGCAGCAGATGAACCGGATGCCCCCATCCATGCCAAGGACATCAGCAACTTCTTTTCCCATGTCTTATCCCGTATAGACTGGAGACGTGACCTTCATTTTCAAACCAAAACCACCATCGATACCCTGGATTATTCAGGAAGTGGATGGAATGCAGGCTCTAAATTGATCATGGCCTGCAGAGGTCCGGTTGTAAGAAATCTAAGCACTTCTCTTCCCCAAATGCCTTCAATGAACTGGGTTCAGGACGCTAAAGTGGCCATACCGGGGGTGCTGGCTCTAACAGTATCAAAATGGAGCAATTACGAAGATGCCACCGGGGAAATCGAAAGGTTTACAAGTGTCTTCCTTAATGCAGACCTGAAAGGATTTCCATTGGTGGTATTGTGTGATGACGCCTCCTTTGTAAGTCAAACCCTCAACAACTTTTTATGGGTAACGTTTACCAGATCTAACCCTGCTACAGACATTTATGGTTTTGAATCATATGTCCAGGATAAGCACTGGGCATGCAAAGGTCCACTCATCATTGATGCCAGAATAAAAAGTCACCATGCCCCGGTTTTGGAAGAAGATCAAAAAGTCAAGGAAAAAGTCGATCCATATTTCAGGAAGGGGGGATCACTTTATAAGTTCGTTTAGTAACCAACTAAAGATTATCACCATGAAAAATCTGCTCGCGGCTTGTCTTCTGTGTGTTTCAATGGCAATGTTGGGCCAACAATTTTCTGTTCGATTCTATGGCAGCTGACCATCCGATATAGACAGAATTAAAATTCCTATAGATAATCCTCACAAGCCTGTTGATATTGGCTTTGATTTTACCATAGAATTTTGGATGAAAGAACAAGAATGACCCAGTCATTATGCCCATTTTTATCGCGTTTCGAGGCGAACATCTTCTTGTTGACTCGAGATACCGAGACTGAAATTGCATCTACGTTGTCATCCAAACGGTACTTATCGCTGGTGTACGCTAAATACTCAAGCTCTGTCAGCTTTTGACGAGACAAAAGACCATGCTTCATAATTCCAGACAAATTAGCGATCTGCGTAAAATGAAAAAGGTAACAAACCTCTCGGGCTTCCGCAATTGATCGAATGTTGACTAGATAGTTACTACTCATT